>JAPUFN010000309.1 GCA_027293665.1 Gammaproteobacteria bacterium
CCGCCTAGAAAACAATCAGCCGCCTGAAAGCGTCTGCATGATCACGACTTCTTCGCATCATCATGAAGCACACTTTCCTGAGATGAGATTGGAAGTCAGGTAGCATTCAATCAGTCAGAATGACACCAACGGATTCTGCAACCCTTGTCAAAAAGATTCTCGAGGTCCAGTATCAACGTCCCGAATTTTTCGGGTCTAGGGGAGTGCAATGAAAAAACTGTTAACTACCATTCTGCTGGGAATGTTGTCTGCGACCGCGTGGGGTGAGGTAGCCCAGCGATTGGTGTTTGATCTCAATGGACCAGGGCCTGAGCTGGTCGCGGCCATCCAGCAAGGCAACGCCTTACAGGCAAAAATCAATCCCGGTGTCCGCAATGAACTCTGGTTCAACACGTTTCACGGCTCCAACGTTGGCTTGGCATCGTTGATCATCACGTATAGAGACCTTGCGCACTACGCAGAAGCCGTGGCGAACCAGGAGGCGAGCAGCGAATGGGCCGATTTCCTCGCGGGTTTTCCGGGAGACAAATTTCCCATCACTTACTCAGGATTGAGTCAGGTCGTCATCGATTCGGATGCGGCTGAAGCCACCGACGGGTCAGTTCTGGCGATACTGGTGTTCAATACCGGTGGCGACACGGCTGGGTTAGCCGCCGAGGTGAGTAAGGCAAAGGCACTGCAAGACAGGATTAATCCAGGCGCGGCAATCGGTCTGGTCGTGCCGACCCTTGCGGGGGATGCAACGAACTCGGCTGTCGTATTGACGCGCTATGCGTCCATGACAGATTGGGCGGAAGGTGGCGCAAAGCTGCAGGCGAGCGAGGAGTGGGGTGAGTTCCTGGCGAGCTTCCCGGCGGACAAGTATCCGATTGTCTATCAGGGATTGTCCACTGCGGCGTCGGTGCAATAGCCTGCAATCCGGGATTGGTTGACGGGCTGGTCCCGGCCTCGAAATGATTGAGCATCATCTGGACATCGAAACCGCCGACGGGCAAATGAATACCTTCGTGACCCATCCTGAGGAGGGTGGTCCGTTTCCCGTTGTCCTGTTCTACATGGATGCCCCGGGGAAACGCGAAGAACTGCACGACATGGCGCGGCGCATCGCTACAGTCGGTTACTTCGTTGTCCTGCCGAATCTCTACTACCGCAAGGTTCGTGAGTTCGCAATGGAGCGTACCGAACAAGGCATGAAAAAGATGTTCGAGATGACTCGTCATTTGAGCATTGAGTTGATCATGCAGGATACCCAGTCGATGCTCGACTACGTTGATCATGCGCCCGCAGCCAATGAATCGTCTCTCGGTGGCGTGGGCTACTGCATGAGTGGCCCATTTGTGCTCGCTGCTGCCGGCCGCTATCCCGAGCGATTCAAATGTGGCGCGTCGATTTACGGTGCGAACCTGCTGACGCAACGCGATGATTCGCCGCATCTGCTCGCAGATAAAATTCAAGGTGAGATGTACTTCGCTTGTGCGGAGATCGACCAATACGCGCCCAGGGAGGTGATCGAAAAGCTTGAATCGCACCTTGATCAGTCTGGCCTGAACTACCGGCTCGAATGGTATCCGGGTGCCGAACATGGCTTCGCATTCGTTGATCGGGAGGGCATCTATCACAAGCCCAGCGCCGAGCGTCACTGGGAGCGGTTGTTCGCCCTGTTCGAGCGTAATCTCCGGCCTGCAGCCCATGGGGCGTCGATATAACCTCAGTTCGATTGGTTCTTTCTCTTTTTCCGGCGCGGCCACTATCTTGCTTGGCCTGACACACAACTGCATCAGGGATGCCCCATGTCGAATCGCGCCGCGACTCAGAATTCGCTCGACAGCGACCGTTCATCAACGCCTGGCAGCTTGCCGGAGCACGCGAATGCGCAATGCTGTCCGATTGAGCGTGGCGAAATTCATCTCGAACACTGGAATCGGAGTTTCGAGAGACTTGATGCCTCTGGCCGCATACGCTGCGCGCTGGAACATCTGCCAGGCACCCATGTTCTGACATCTTCGTTTGGCGCCCAGGCGGCCGTCAGCTTGCACCTGCTGACCCAGGAGCAACCGGACATTCCGGTCATTCTCCTCGACACGGGTTATCTGTTTCCCGAAACCTATCGTTTCCTCGGAGAGCTCCGTGAGCGCCTGCACCTGAATCTGCACACCTATCGAAGCAGACAAAGTCCTGCCTGGCAGGAGGCGATTTACGGCGAGAGATGGAATCAGGGGCTTGAAGGCATAGAGCAGTACAACCTGGAGAACAAGATCGAGCCAATGCGCCGCGCACTTGATGAGTTGAGTGTGGGGACCTGGTTCAGCGGACTGCGTCGGGTGCAGTCGCAAACCCGTCAGGAAACACAATTCGTGCAACACACCAACGGCAGATATAAGGTCAATCCGATTGCTGATTGGACCGATAGAGACGTCCACGAGTATCTGCAGCGAAATGATCTGCCGTACCACCCCCTGTGGCACAAGGGTTACGTTTCGATTGGTGATGTCCACACGACGGTGTCACTCGCCGATGCCGGTGATGAGGACCAGACGCGATTTTTTGGTTTGAAGCGCGAGTGCGGACTGCATGAGGGTGATCAGGTTCTCGGTTGAAACGACCGCCAGGACCAGATCTCAGCTACGACTACCCGTTTATAGTGTCCAGAGCTGCCGCTAGTGTTGCAGCGGTGCGCTCGCTATTGTGTAGTTTGTCCAGACCAAAAAGCCCAAGACGGAACGTTCGAAAGTCATCGCCCTCGTCGCACTGCAATGGCACGCCCGCGGCAATCTGGAGTCCGGCAGCGACGAATTTCTTCCCGGATTGCACATCCGGATCGTCCGTATAACTCACCACGACACCCGGTGCTTCGAACCCCTCAGCGGCAACACTTTTGATCCCACGCTCCTGTAACAGCGCACGTACGCGCGCGCCAAGTTCCACCTGCTCAGCGCGAACTTTGGTGAAGCCGTATTTTTCTGTTTCCAGCATGACGTCGCGAACGTTGCGCAATGCGTCGGTTGGCATCGTTGCATGATAAGCATGGCCGCCATTCTCATAGGCCTGCATGATGTCGAGCCACTTCTTGAGATCGCAGGCAAAACTGCTGCTTGTCGTGTC
>JAPUFN010000031.1 GCA_027293665.1 Gammaproteobacteria bacterium
ACCGAGCGGCTTACCGCCGCTGTCGCAACGTGCTCGAGCGACGTCAGGGCAGTTGCATCAACCAGGCCCCGCTTTCGAACCACTTTTTTCGCAGCCGCTCGAGAGCGCCACTGGCAATCAGCGCATCGACATAGTTTTCAACGAGATTGAGCATCAGGGGATCGCCTGCCGGCACTGCGACGCCGATGGGCTCAATCGTCAGAGGCTTACGCGACGATACCAGACCGGCATCCGGCCAGCGCAATTGCGACAGCTGAATGATGGAAGCATCCGCAACGAACAGGTCCACTTTATCGGCCAACAGCAGATCGATTGCGGTGTCGTACGTATCGGTCACAGTCAACTGCGCTTCGGGCGCACGCAACTTCACGAAATCTTCGCTGGTGGAGCCCCGCAACGCGGCAATCTTTAGATCGCCTTTGTTCAAACCATCCGACTGCAGAGCTGCGATAGTTTCGGAACGCGCCAGAATCGACTTGCCGGTGATGTGATAGGGACCCACAAAAGCTGCGCGCATATTACGTTGCAGCGTGGCCGTCAGACCGGAGATGACCAAGTCGACATCGCCGCTTTCCAGTGCCGTGAGCAGATCGGCGAACGGCATTTCAACAATCTTGAGTTCAACGCCAAGCGCAGAGGCCAGCAGGCCGGCGAGATCCACGTCAAGGCCAATAATCTTGCCGTCCCGACTGGTGACATTGAACGGTGGTTGGCCGGCGGACATACCGACCCGCAACGTGCCGCTCTCCGAAATTCTAGATATAACCGGTGCCTGATCGCTGCTCGCAGCCGTCAGCGGCAACACCGCCATCAAGCCGATGAGTAGTTTGAGAAACGCTCTTCTCATTATTGCTTTCTCCCTTTCCGTGGTATTCGAGTCAAAAAACGCGCGGTGAAGTCGCGCGATGGCGGCAAGTATACGTGTGCAGGCGGATCGCTGTCGCTACTAGGGTTGCACGACACGGTGGCCAACCCGCCACTCAAAACCGAGCAGACCAGGAGCGGTCGTGATGGAGAGCTGCGTACGCCCTTCTTCGATAGCGTTGTATGCTGCCTCGTACACCCGATACCAGTTCACAGTGTCGTCTTTGACAACGCCAGCGTAGTGGCGAGTCTTGGTCTTTTTCCTGTCGTCACTGTTTTGCCGCAACCGTTTACAGCAGATCGGATCCACCTGAGTTGTGCGTGCGCCAGCGTCAAAGAACCCGTTTGTGAGCAGCAGGCTCGAACTGACGAATAGCGTGAGCACCAGGGTCTTTATTACGACAAATCGGAACACAAGATTGTAAGGAGACGTGCGTCGGCTCAGAGCCAGCGTGACGGGGACAATCATCAATAATACCGCCGCAAGTGATGTAAGCAGCGCAATCCCAACAAAGTAAGGTGCATCCACCACGGCAAAGCTGGCAATAGCGATGAACATCATGACAAAGCCAGCCACGGTCAGAAGAGCCAGAATCGTCGAGACCACCAGCACCGCTCGATCTCTCTTCGGGGCCGGCCGGCGTTCATGGGTTGTAGCCCATCGAGACACGGCCCTCGCGATAGTGCCGAGTTTTTCTACCATTGTGAAAACGCGCTCGGTATCGATACTGCCGATACGTTTGCGACTACCTGTGGCCCTTACCCGGTCCCCTTCGAGATGAATACCTGAAACCCGATACCCCATCAGCTTGTTTACTGCATCACGTACCGGGCGCTGACAGATAACATCTTCGGTCAAGCGATGATCGCGGGTACCGATGCTGTAGGTTTCGTCAAAGCGAGGATCATGCGAGCGCAGCGGCCACGCAGGCACGACAGTAGCAAGGGTGCGATCGAGAAAGTTTTTGCGCCGGAGTTTGAAGCGCCCGGCATGCACGCACGGAATGATCAGGTGGAAGGTACCGTCTCTGGCATCAAAGCGCAGATGGAACTCGTAGTCCCCATGTGTCGCGACCAGCGTATTCTTACGCATCTCACCACCACAGCGCTCGAGCAGTTCGGCGATCAGCGCCTCGTCATGACTCTTGTCCTTCTTCCTGTAACTGCCGTTCGCTGTGCTGTTACTGACTACTACCGGAATGATCATTGACCCTCTCCCTCTGCCGCACTGTCCCTGCGTTTACGCTGATTTACGGCGTTCTGCAGGAGAAATTCGATGTGTCCATTCAGACTGCGAAATTCGTGATTCGACCAGATCTTGAGATCCTCCATGAGTTTGGGAGACAGGCGCAGCAGGAAGGGCTTGCGTTCCTGACCAGCACTTTTGCGGCGTTTCTTTTCGGCCATTTCGCGCCCTGCTCTCGTCTGCATCTATCGATCAGGTGTAGAGCGAACCAGTATTCAGCACGGGTTGCGGCGTTGAATGGCCACAAAGCACCACCAGTAAATTTCCAACCAGCGTCGCACGGCGTTCCGCATCAAGCTCAACCACACCGCGCTCGCTCAGCTGGGTCAACGCGTCATCCACCATGCCGACTGCACCTTCGACGATTTTTCGACGAGCGGCGATGATGGCATCAGCCTGTTGCCGCTGCAGCATCGCCGAGGCGATTTCGGGCGCGTAAGCCAGGTGGCTGATCCGTGCTTCGAGCACCTCGACACCGGCGCGGTCGAGCCGTTCCTGCAGCTCGCGGGTCAGTTCCGTGGAAATCTGATCGGTGTCCGTGCGCAGAGACGGCGCCTCAGTTTCACCCATGCTGTCATCGTATGGATGACTCTTGGCCAGCTGGCGCACGGCAGTCTCACACTGCAGGTCGACGTACTGGTAGTAGTCTTCGACGTCGAACTGCGCCTGCGCTGTGTCATGAACCTGCCAGACCACAACCGCGCCGATCTCAATCGGGTTTCCGAGCAGGTCATTCACCTTGATGCGGTCACTCGACAAATTGTGTGCACGCAGGGAGACGACACGTTTGTTGGTAAAGGGATTAGTCCAGTAGAAGCCCGGCTCGCGAACCGTGCCTCGATACTTACCGAAAAGCACCAGCACTCGAGACATGTTCGGGTTGACGATGAAATAGCCAAACATAAACAACAAGGCAACCAGGAGGCTTACAACGGTGAAGATCCAGTACACACCCGCGATGCCGGAATCACCCGTTGCAAGCTGCCTCACCACGGTGAAATACACGGCGAAGTACGCCAGCGTGCCAATGAGAATGATCCAGCCGGAACGGGCATGGAATAGCACTTCCTGCGAAGGTTTACGGGTAGCCATAGGAGCCTCCTGGCGTTTTTTCGATGGGTTTTGCGATCTCTATCGTATCGAGCATGATATCGTGATGATATCACTATGATATATGATTGCAAATCACCCCGTGTCAGCCAGGTCGCTGAAACCGGACCGCCGCGGGTCACAGGAGCTTGTTATTGGACTATCAGATAGGGCCCGTCGCGGTATTCGACGGCGGTTCCAATCCGGCTGGCAGCAGCGATGCCGGCATCCCGCAGTCGGTTGACGAGTTCATCTGCCTCTCTTTCGTCCAGCGCAAAGAGCAGGCCGCCGTTGGTCTGGGGGTCAAATAACAACTCCTCCTCGGCTGAAGCCAGCACTCGGGCGAATTCGATATCGGGACCTGCCGACTGCCGATTGGTCGCATTGGAGCCGGTTGTCATGCCTCGCTCGTACATGGCTGTTGCCCCGCTGAGGAGCGGCGTATCGGCAAAGGTCAGTTCGAGCCGAACGCCGGAACCGCGGGCCATCTCCAGAGCGTGACCGGCCAGACCGAAGCCCGTGACATCAGTCGCGGCATGAATCTCGAATTCAGCTGCTGTTTCCGCCGCCAGTCGGTTGAGAGCAACCAGCGACTGCGTGCAGGCGGTCAGGTCGTCCTGTGATACCCAGCCCTTCAGGTTGGCATTCAACAGAACACCGCTGCCGATGGGTTTTGTCAGCACCAGCGCATCCCCAAGCCGGGCACCGGCATTGGTCCAGCAGCGTTGCGGATGCACGACGCCCGTGACCGCTAAACCGAATTTCGGCTCAGGATCTTCCACCGAGTGGCCGCCAGCAAGCACCGCCCCCGCTTCGTCGATCTTCTCCCGCGCTCCGGTGATGATTCCTGCGAGTACATCCATGCCCAATTTCTTGGATGGAAAAGCCACCAGGTTCACACAGGTGACCGGCCGGCCACCCATGGCGAACACATCGCTCAGGGCATTTGCTGCAGCGATCTGGCCGAACAACAGCGGATCGTCGAATGGCGGCGTGATGAAGTCTGCTGTAACCACAACAGCCAACTCATCCGTCAGGCGATAGACTCCCGCATCGTCGCTGGTGTCGAAACCGACGATGAGGTTTGGGTCCGTTACCGCGGGCAGGTTACCGAGAAGCGTATTCAACTCGACCGAGCTGATTTTCGCCGCTCAGCCGCAGGTTCGGGACAATCCTGTTAGCGTGTTCTTCTTTCGAAACAAGCGGGTTTCTCTCCGTGCAAGTGAATCTCTGGTGGTTCGCACCGATACTATGACAAATTTCTCATCAATGAGATCGTCATAGGTACATCTACCACTAGTTGGTCTACCAGGGTTGAATTATGTTCCGTCTGTTACCCGCCAAATTAGGCTAAACATCATGCAGGTAGAATCGTGTACCGCAGATGTCCACTCTGTCGTCGCTTACGTAACAGTCTCTCTCATGCGCCGCTCGGAGAATCTTATCTCGGTCTCGCACGGCAAGGTCGAGTCCACCCAGGCCGGGGCCACGGCCGTCTTCAGCTTCGACGAAACGCAGTGTGACGTTATTCAGGCGCATCGCGAGCTCAGCGCCGTCACGTTCCACGGGCAACCCCGCGACTCTGCCCCAGAGCTCCGCCAACGACACCGGATCACCGCTTTGTAACTCCACTCCGAGATAGTCGACCGTCACATCCTGTTTGACCTTGTCTTCCCAGCCTGTGCCACCTACCGGCATCCAGTTGCCGCTAAAGTCCTCGAATTTGTCGTATTCGATTTCGAGAAACGCAGCAATCATATCGCCCGGGTGCAACTGGCACAGGTGCCAGCCGTCGCGCTCCGCTTCGTGGGCGACGCGCACTCCACTATCCAGCGCACGCTGCCGCACAGCCTGCTGGTTCTCCAGCGTATCGGCCTGGGTGATCACCATGTAGCCACCATCACCGTTGCGGCGGTTGAGATAGCGACCACCGGCCGTGTTCTCCTCAATCGGCGCTACAACTTCGAGGAAATTTCGGCCAATGGGCATCAGTGTGTTCTCAAGCCCGAATTTGCCCACCCCGGGATCGACGTAGCAGGTGTTGATACCCAGCACACCGGTCAGGTCCTCTATCACCGGCTGGAGTTCCCGGGCAACCAGGCAGATCTGTCGCAGTTGTATCGTCATGGTCAGTCCCTTCCTCGTGTCTCTCCAGAGATTACCAGTAGTACCGGGTATTATTTGCGGAGCAGATCGACTCGATTCGGTATTTCGAAGACGTAGCCCGCATCACTGCGGTTGCTCTCGAATTTTTCGCATACCTGTTTGAGCAGATCGGGCGTGACGTTGTGCTCCGTGTGAGTCACGTTGAGGATGCCTTGCTCGAATTGCGCAAACGATTCGAGCTTCAGCATGCTCCTGAAGAATCGTTCTTCGACAAGCTCCAGCACACCATTTACCACTGCGCGCTCTACTGCGGCGAATGCTTCCCTGCGCACAACAGACTCGTCGTGAAAAAGCCGGATGACCTCATTGAACTCGCCAGCAAATACCGGTTCGGAAATGTAGGCGACGCCACCCGGCTTCAACACTCGATGGATTTCCGAAAGCGCAGTATCTAAGAGAGAAACAGGTACATGGTGCAACGATTTGAACATCATGACGATGTCAAAGCTGGCATCGAGTTCATCGATCGCCTCCGCGCCGAACGACTTGAACGTAACCTTCGGCAGATCCGCAATTTGCAAATTCTTCTGGTGTTGCACCTGGTCGACTTCCGAGGCGACGATCGTTGCAACATCACTGTGCTCGGCAATCTGCCGGGTCTTGTCCGCCGCACCACACCCGAGCTCGAGCACCCTCGCGCCAGATAGTGACAACAGGCTCGTCATCACCTCAAATTCGGTTTGAATCGACTGAGCTTGCGGTCCTTCTATCTGCATGGCTTCAACCACCTTGTGCATACAATTTCCTGCGGCATCGCGTGTTCGTGTCCCACCCGTTGTCAGAACAGGAACGTCTCCGACTCCATCCCCAGCAGGACTCTACCTACTGCCTCTGTGAACTGAGGCGAAACCATAATGTGCTGACGAACCACGAGAACGTCGCGCATGCTGCGCCCGAGCGGACTCGACAGGAAATTTGCGCTGGCACCCGCAGCCGAGTACAGCATCTCTACTGCTTTTACGGCTTCATTAGCAGCACCGGAGCAACTCAACTGGATAACGGCTTTCTGCCTGGCTGTCGGTTTCCCGCCATTTTCTATCGTCTGCCAGAGATCCAGGATAGTGTCGAAAACATAACTTCTCGCCGAGCCAATGAGCCTTTCCGCCTCGGCGACGGCTCTTTGCGCATCGATTCGATTCTGCAACAGGTTAGCGGAAGCGCGCGGCTTTTTTTCACCGGCGAGTTCTATGAACTGATCGATCGCGGCTCGGGCGATGCCGGTCGCAACCCCAACTTTGTTGTAGGCAAGGCGGCTGAAGATGGGCAGGCGATACAGCGTGCCCGACTCAACGGGTATGTTGCGCAACACCTGGCTGATGTACTCGTCGGCAACAAACACATCCTGGATTTTGACATCGTGACTGCCGGAACCCTGGAGACCGGCAACGTGCCAGGTATCTACTATTTCGATCTGTGCCACCGACACCATCGACTCACACAACACCAGTCCATGATCGTCCCTGACGCGTTCGCCGTTTTCGTCGTAAACGATGCTCTGGCTCCAGAAATACTGCGCGTTGTGCACACCGCTGCAAAAGGGCCATTGACCGTTGATCCGGT
>JAPUFN010000310.1 GCA_027293665.1 Gammaproteobacteria bacterium
GATGACCGCGGCACCCGCACCCGTGGACGAACTTCAATTGCGCGATTTACACATTCGTCTGCGCTGAGAAAACACAACAGCAGAAGGGGTTTAGATGGCCGGACACAGTAAATGGGCCAACATCAAACACCGTAAAGCGGCGCAGGATGCGAAACGCGGCAAGCTGTATACGAAGATTATCCGGGAAATCACGGTCGCGGCGCGCCTGGGAGGTGCTGAGATCGAAGACAATCCGCGATTGCGCGCCGCCGTCGACAAGGCGCTGGGCGCCAATATGCCAAAAGATACCGTCGAACGCGCCATTGTCCGTGGTGCCGGGGACCAGGACGGCAGCGATGTGGAGGAGTTGGTCTATGAAGGCTATGGCCCTGGCGGTGTCGCCATCCTGCTCGAGGTGATGACCGACAACCGCAATCGTACGGTTGCCGAGGTGCGCCATGCATTCAGTAAGTTTGGCGGCAATCTGGGGACGGACGGCTCGGTGGCTTACCTCTTCAGCAAACAGGGGATCATTAATTTCGCGCCCGGGACGGACGAAGAAAAAGTCATGGATGTCGTGCTCGACGCGGGCGCGGAAGATGTCGATAGTGAAGCCGATGGCGCTGTGCTGGTGACGACCCCGTGGGAACTGTTGAGCCATGTCGTCGAAGTTCTCAAAGCTTCCGACCTCGCACCGGATCACGCCGAAGTTGCCATGGTGGCGGCGAATTCCAGCCCGTGCGACGATGCGCTTGCCGAAAAGGTCATTTGCCTGATCGACGCACTCGAGGAGTTGGATGACGTGCAGAACGTCTACAGCAACGCAGACTTTCCCGCCAGCATGCTGCAGGTCTGAGCGCGACGTGATCCGGGTAATCGGCATCGATCCTGGTTCGCGAATCACCGGCTATGGGTTGCTGGAGGCGGGAAACGGGCAACTCGTTTATCTGGAAAGTGGCTGCATCCGGACGCCGAATGCGCCGTTACCGGAACGACTCGCGGAAATCTATCGGTCTGTCAATACGCTCATCGTCCAGCATCGTCCCGAGGCACTCGCTATTGAAGAGGTATTTCTTGCGAAGAACGCAAACTCCGCCCTCAAGCTTGGCCAGGCTCGTGGTGTCGCCATAGCCGCCGGTGTAGCAAATGGGCTGCCGGTGTTCGAATATGCCGCGCGTAGCGTCAAACAGGCGATCGTCGGCAGCGGGAAGGCAGGCAAGGATCAGGTAGCGCATATGGTGCGCGTATTGCTGAACCTGCCGGGATTACCTCAGGCTGATGCGGCAGATGCGCTTGCGATTGCGATTTGTCATGTCAATACTTCACGCTTGGATCGTCAGAAGTTTTCCCGAGGATGATCGGCCGTATTCAAGGGCAGTTAATAGAAAGCCACGACAACCATATTCTGGTCGATGTGGCAGGCGTCGCTTATGAATTGGCGATCAGCGCGACGGCGTACGAACGGCTGCCGGAGATCAATGCAAGCATTGCGCTGTATACGCACTTCGTGGTCCGCGAAGATGCACAGCTACTCTTTGGCTTCGCTTCTCGAAGCGAACGCGATATCTTCCGGGATCTGATCAAGATCAACGGCGTTGGCCCGAAACTCGGACTCGCGCTGGTATCGAGCATTTCCATCGAACAACTCGCACAATCCGTCAGGGACAAGGATATCTCACTGCTGACCCAGGTTCCCGGCGTCGGTAAGAAAACGGCCGAACGCCTGCTGGTGGAACTCAAAGACCGGTTGCTGGACGTAATCATCGTGCCGAACGTGAGTGTCGGCAGCGATCCGCAGGCGTCGGCTGAGGCGCAGGATGCCTTGATTGCGCTGGGTTATCGGCCAGCCGAGGCGCAGAGATCGATAGCGAGTGTTGCTCTGGAGAACGCAACGACCGAAGAGTTGCTGCGGGCGGCGCTGAGGCACCTTGCCCGGCAGGTGGAGGTCACGAGTTGAGTATCGAACCGGATCGCCTGGTCAGCCCGCGAGACGATGGTCAGGACATCAGGGTGGATCGTGCTCTGCGGCCGGAGCGGCTGGCTGAGTACATTGGCCAGTCTACGGTCAAAGAGCAGATGGAGATTTTCATCACGGCTGCCCGCAACCGCTCCGAGGCACTCGATCACACGCTGATATTCGGACCACCCGGGCTCGGCAAGACAACGCTTGCGAACATCATCGCAAGAGAGATGGGTGTGGCGATCAAATCTACCTCCGGTCCGGTGCTCGAACGCCCGGCGGAGATGGTAGCTATGCTGACGAACGTGGAAGCCGGTGATGTTCTGTTCATCGACGAGATTCACCGCCTGAGTCCCGTGGTCGAAGAGATCCTCTACCCTGCGATGGAAGATTTTCAGATCGATATTCTCATCGGCGATGGCCCCGCCGCCCGTTCGCTGAAGCTCGACCTGCCACGTTTCACCCTGGTAGGCGCGACGACTCGCGCGGGTCTTCTCACATCCCCACTCAGGGATCGATTTGGCATCGTGCAACGACTCGAGTTTTACACGGTCGAAGAATTGAGTGAAATCGTCACACGCTCAGCTGCAAAGCTTGCACTTTCGATCGATGCCAAAGGTGCTGCGGAGGTTGCCTGCCGATCCAGAGGCACGCCGAGGATCGCCAACAGACTGTTGCGGCGGGCGCGCGACTACGCGGAAGTAAAGGCTGATGGCACTATAAATCGCGCCATCGCAGACCGTGCGTTGAACATGCTCAATGTCGATCGCGAGGGATTCGATGCCATGGACCGCCGGTTGCTCGAGATGATCATCGACACGTTCGGTGGCGGCCCTGTCGGCCTGGATTCACTGGCCGCTTCAATCAGCGAGGAGCGCGATACGATCGAGGACGTAGTTGAGCCTTACCTGATACAACAGGGCTATCTCATGCGAACACCCCGCGGCCGGGTGGCAACCGCTAAAGCCTACCTGCACTTTGACCTTACGGTACCTGAAAGCATGACGCACAGTGTGCCGCAGTCTCAGTTGTCGCTAGACTAATTGTTGGAAGATCCACTGAAATCCGAACGTGGCAGTCGGCGTCTTCCGGCGAAACCCTAGGAGTTATCTTGCCCGAACAAATTTCCATCTTTGAGCTTGTCGTCAATGCCAGCCTTCTAGTCCAGCTGGTAATGCTGGTGTTGCTGATGGCATCGGTTGCATCCTGGATCATGATTTTCCAACGTTGGTTTTTTTTGCGCAGGGTGCTGGGGAGTGTCGATGAATTCGAAGAACACTTCTGGTCGGGCATCGATCTGCGGACGTTGTATGAAGAGCTCGATTCCCAGGAGGACCTGACCGGGATAGAAACGATGTTCGTGGCAGGGTTCAAAGAATTCAGCAGGCTATCGGAACAGTCGACCACGGAAGCTGACGCCATCATGCAGGGTGTGCAACGCTCCATGCGCGTTGCATTGACGCGTGAGGAGGAAAAGCTCGAATTGCATCTGGCGTTTCTGGCGACTGTCGGTTCGACCAGTCCGTACGTGGGCTTGTTTGGCACAGTCTGGGGTATCATGAACTCATTTCGCAGCCTGGCGAGCATGAG
>JAPUFN010000311.1 GCA_027293665.1 Gammaproteobacteria bacterium
CATCTGGGAAGAAATTCTGAAGCGATTCCCGAGAGTTGAAGTCACAGGTGATCCAACCTACCTGAAATCACACTTCATCCGCGGAATTGTCGATCTACCAGTAACACTACCCGGCTAATACCCGGTACTACTAGGCAGTCACTCCCACGATGAAGATGGCCAGGACGGCGGGTGGAACGATGTAGCGGATGGCAAAATGCCACATTCCGAACATGGCTCCGTCACCTAAACCGAGTTCTTCGGCTGAAGTGTTGCGGCTGATAAACCAACCAACGAAAACCGCGATCAGGAAACCGCCAACGGGTAACAGGATCTGATTCGAGAAATAATCGAGTGTGGAGTTCAGGTCCTTGCCGAGTATCTGAAACTCAGAGAAAGCGTTGTACGAAAGAATGCTGAAGATACTCAACACGGCCACCGCGCCGATCGCCACCACTGCTGCTTTGTGGCGGGGAAATCCTCTGTGTTCTTCAATCCAGACAGCTACCGGTTCGATGAGGCCGACCATCGACGTAATCGCAGCGACCGATAACAGAAGGAAAAAGGCAATTGCGACGAAATGGCCGCCTGGCATCTGCGCAAAAGCAACGGGCAGCGTCTCAAAAATCAAACCCGGGCCGCTAGCCGGATCAAGTCCGTACTTGAACACCGCCGGGAAAATGACCAGGCCCGCCAGCAGCGCAACCAGCGTATCGGCGACGACAATGATGAACACACTCTGCGTGATGGATTCACCTTTAGGCAGATAGGCACCAAACGTCATCATGCCTGCCATGGCAACTCCGATGGAGAAAAATGCCTGGCCGATGGCAGCCAGAACCATCGCGCCATTGACCTTACTGAAATCCGCGGTGAAGAGGTAACTTGCAGCCTCACCGAAGCCACCCGCAAAGAAATTGTAAATCGCCAGCACGAGCAGGAGGCCGAATAGCGTCGGCATCATCACCCGCACGGCCCGCTCGATGCCGCCCTGGACACCGAAGTAGATGATGGTTCCAGTGAGTACCAGGCCGAGCAGCGTCCAGAAAATCATTCCCGGGACGTCGCTCAATACAAGCGCGAAAATGTCACTAGCGGCAGCTACTCCGACATCGGCGAAGCCAGTGGTGATTGCCATATACAGGTACCACAGCACCCAGCCCGCAACCACGCAATAGACCACTTCCACCACAAACGCCGCCAGCACGTTCATACCGCCGACCCATTGCCAGTGCGGACTCCTGCCCTCGGCAACTGCAACGTTCTTCATGGAACCCGGCGGGCTCATTCGGCCGCGGCGACCGATGAGTAATTCACCCATCAGGATTGGTATGCCAATGCAGAAAACACAGATGACATAGACAAGCACGAAGGCCCCACCGCCGTTTTCACCCGTCATGTACGGGAAGCGCCAGATATTACCGAGCCCGACCGCAAAGCCGATCGAGGCCATCAGAAAACCAAATCGCGACGACCATTGTTCGTGTGCTGCCGCCATCGGATCTCCTTTAGAACCGCGAGTATGAAAACGGCGTCAAGTCATAGGCGGGTGCTTCACCCGTCATGAGATCAGCAAGGCCTTTACCGGAACCGCATGCCATAGTCCAACCCAAAGCACCGTGTCCGGTGTTCACAAACAGGTTGTCCAACGGTGAACCGCCAATAATTGGTCGTCCATCAGCACACATCGGGCGCAGTCCGCACCAGGTTTCGAGTTTCCTGTCTTCGATCGGCAGGTCCGGATAAACCTTGCGCAGCAGTCCCTGCAGATTTGCGATCCGTTCGGGCCGCACCTCGGTGTTATAGCCGGCAAATTCTGCCGTACCGGCGACGCGCACCCTGTCGTGCCCTAATGGCACGACCGCCGCATGAATCGAGTCGTCGATGATGGGGTAACGTGGCATTTGCGACGGGTCGGCAACAGGCAGCGTGAGCGAATAGCCTTTAGCCGGAACGATTGGTAACCGAAACCCTATCTGGCGGGACAGCAACGGGCTATCGCTGCCGGTCGCCAGGACATAACGGTCCGCGCGCAATACCTCGCGCGCGGTCACCAGACTTTCAACGCGCCGATTTTTCATCTCGATGCGGCGAACCTGTTCACTGAAGCGAAATTCCACCCCCATCTGTTGCATCACCACATGTAGTGCTTCACAAAAAAGGCGCGCATCGCCAACCTCATCGGCGGGATAGTGGATGCCCCCAAACAGTCGATCCTGAATCGGTGTCAGCTGCGGTTCCAGTTCGACCAGTTCTGCAAGATCGAGCGGCCGATGAGCGATGTTGACCTGTTTGAGCCAGTGGCCCACTTTGATTCCATCGGTGTATGCCTTCTCAGATTCGAAGATCTGCACCGTGCCGTCCGCTGCGTGTTCGAACTGCAGCGGATGCTGCTGTAGAAGATCATGCAGCACCTGTTGGGAGTAGATAGAAAATCGAACATTTTCGAGATAGGTAGCTTCATAACGGGACCTGCTCGAGTTCGCGATGAACTTAAGACCCCAGCGCCAGATTTGGGGCAACTGACCGAGCCTCAACAGCATCGATGCATCTTCGTGTCCAAGCGACCGCACCAGCGTTGTGAAAATTCCAGGCGAATTCCACGGATCCGCGAGACTGGGAGTCAACAGCGAACCATTTGCGAAGCTGGTTTCCCGCGCGGGCGCCGCCGCACGATCAATCACAGTCACATCTGCGCCCTGTTCACGCAGGAAGTAGGCCGTTGTAATGCCCGCCAGGCCACAACCGATAACAATGACTCGCAAAAATGAATGCTCCGACTCGAGAAAGCGCGGTCAAACAGATAGGTAACTGATCTTAGCGGTGTCGCCTCACTATCTCCACATTACCGCCCTGCTATGATGGCCTCAACGTGAAGAACTACGCAGTATGACGATCTTTCTGACAGCCGCTCTGCTGCTGTTCGCCCAGAACTCCAGCGCTCAGAGCGACGCACGAATCGATCGTGCACAGGCGAGCGCGCTCGCGAGCTTCGGTCAGCAATTGTTTTTTGATGCGAACCTCTCACAACACCGCAACCAGGCCTGTGCGACCTGTCATGACCCGTCCCGGGCATTCACAGATGGTCGGGCAGGCCCGCTTGCCGGCGCCGTTTCGCTCGGCGACGATGGCGAGTCACTTGGCGACCGCAACACACCCACAACCAGCTATGTTGCTCTCACACCAGTTTTTCAGCGCGACGCAACAGGCCAGTTCAGTGGCGGCTTCTTCGTGGACGGCAGAGCTGCCACGCTGCGGCTGCAGGTCACCGGTCCCCTGCTCGACCCTATTGAGATGGCGTTGCCGGACAAGGCTGCCATCGTCTCCCGTGTCGCGGAAAACCCCGGCCACGTAGCCAGCATGAAAACGCTCTTCGGCGAGGCTGTTTTTAGCAGTACCGAGCATGCAATCGGGGCTATCGTGGATGCGATCGCCGCGTTTCAACATTCGGAGTATTTCGCACCATTCGATTCGAAGTACGACAGGTACCTGCGTGGTGACTACACCATGACCGCCGATGAGGAGCTTGGCCGGGCGTTGTTCTTCTCAGATCTGACCAACTGTGCAAAATGCCATCTCAAGCACCCGCATGAAGTTTCTGACCGCGAGACTTTCACCAATTATCGCTACCACAATATTGGCATCACCATAAATCATGCAGCACGCCAGATAAACGGACTTGGCAATACTTACCGGGATCGCGGACTTGCGAGCAACCCTGCGGTTGTCGACATGAGTCACAACGGAAAATTCAAAGTGCCGACGCTGCGCAACGT
>JAPUFN010000312.1 GCA_027293665.1 Gammaproteobacteria bacterium
CAGGAGCACGAGAGTGCCCAGGAACTCCATGGGGGTCATATTTTTCGTCGCTTCACCATGAGCCAGCATGGTGATGAGATCCAGACGCCCCGTCGGCTCCTTGTTCACCCGCTCGTTCCACAACACCGTGAACTCCTCGAGACACTCCATGAGTGCGGCCTCGCGCTCTTCTTCGGTGACGTTGCTCGCGCCGACCAGATTCGGGCTGGATGTCGCCATGTCTGACCAGTATGTGAGCTTGTGGCGCCTGTCGAATGGAAAATCGAACAGCGTGGCGAGCATCCGGGTGGTGAGCTCGATCGACACCAGATCCACCCAGTTGAAGGTTTCCCCAACAGGCAGCGTGTCGAGGATCTCAGCAACCCTTTCGCGGATCAGCGGTTCGAGCAGCATCAGGTTTCGCGGCATGACGACCGGCTGCGCGACTTTACGCTGCTCGTCGTGCACGGGCGGATCCAGAGTGATGAACCCGGCTTCCAGGGGAAAGTCCGGATCCGGATCGCCCAGCACGATGCTGACCGCGGAAGAGAAGTGCTCATGGTGCTTGTCGACCTGGACGATGTCGTCAAATTTCGTCACCGACCAGTACGGACCGAAGTCGCTCTCGGCGCAGTAGTGCACGGGCGCTTCTTTGCGCAGCCGTTCGAAGTAGCCCCAGAGGGTGTCTGTTTCGAACAGCTCCGAGTCCGAAACGTCGATCTTGTCCAGCGGAATGGAATAAGGATCCTTACCGGCCTGGCCTTTGGATACTGGTTGGTTGGTCTGGATAGCTTCGCTCATGCTTCCTCCCGGGTGGTCGTGGGCGAATTTGATCTGGCGCAGCCTAGCAGATTGCGTTTTACGTATCAATACTACGCATTATTGGCCCCACAGGCCGCTAATCCGCCTGCAGCCGGCGGTAGGCGGCGTCTCCCTGACTGTCGGCAATCGAGATGCCGAGTTCGTGGGCGTCGAGAATCGCATTCTTCACCACATCGGCCGTCACGGGAATGGGCATGTTGTGGATCGGCGGAAATTCCGCGGCGAGCCCGGCAACCGTGTCCAGGTGAGCCGTGTCAGCGGGACCCAGTGAGATCTGCCCCAGATGAATGGGTAACCCGACAGCCGCAAAGAAGGCCGCTGCGCGGGTTGCTTCATCAGTGTTCGATTCCATGACCAGTTGTGCAACCACACCCATCGCCACCATTTCGCCGTGCAGGTAATTGTCGTGCACCTGGGCGATCGCCGTGTAGCTCTGCGCAATACTATGAGCTGCTGCGATACCACCGCTTTCGAAACCCAGCCCGCTGAGTAATGTATTGGCTTCAACGACTTTTTCGAGCGCGTCATCCACGGTGTTGCCAGTTACCGCCTTGGCAGCGGCGGTGCCCAGGTCATACAGAGTGTGGGCACAGATTTCACCCATTGCGCACGCTGCGAGCGTGGGTCTGGCACCGAGCGGCGTGCGCGCGTTTTCGTTTTCCAGACAGACGCGCGCCTCATACCAGGTGGCCATCGCATCGCCCATGCCAGCGACCAGATAACGTTCGCTCGCCTCGGCTACGACGCCAGTGTCGACGATGACGAGAGCAGGACTTTGCGGATACGATTCGAAACCTTCCATGACACCGGCAGGTGTGTAGATCACGGACAACGCTGAACACGGCGCGTCGTTTGACGCAAGCGTCGGCACGATGACGACCGGCACATCGAGCCGATAGGCAATCGCTTTGCCCGCATCCACGCATTTGCCGCCACCAACTGCAATCAGGCAATCAACGGCAGCCTCGGCAAAGTGCACCGTATGCGATTCAATTTCCGCGAGCGAACTTTCGCCGTTGAAGGTGCTGACAGCGACTTCGATGCCGGCACCTTCGAGACTGCTGATCAGCGCAGCCCCTTCTGCCGCCAGGCCCCGCCTCGAGGCCAGCACACCCGAACGCTGCGATTTCAACAACGACATGTAGCGACCTGCTTCTTCGAGCACGCCCTGACCCTGGATGTAGCGCTGTGGAGAAATGAAGACTCGCGGGACGCTTTGGACGTTGCTGCCAACGGGCGCGTATATGGACTGGGGATCAAACGGGGGTGGTTGCGACATGGCACGTCCTCCTGAATTCATCGATGGTATCGGAAAACGAGATCACACAGGCACTCTCACACACACATCGAAGCGGATGCCTCAGAGCGTCAATTGTCCGCAACCGCAGCGCTGATGGCATCGATGAGTTCCTGGTCCAGATGACCGTCCGCAACAAGCCCATTAGTGTGCTGAAAACGACTGAGTGCGCCGCGAGTCGCAGGGCCAAGAATGCCGTCAGGATTGCCGAGCGAAAATCCAAGTGCATTGAGTTCGCCCTGCAATCGAATCACGTCGGCACGCGCGAGTCGCACTCCATCATCGGGCAGCGGTCGGATCAGCCGGCCCGCACCGGCAATGCGGTCAGCCAGGCGACCGACCGCCAGGGCGTAATGTTCCGCTCGGTTCCAGCCCATGATCACGTCGAAATTCCGATAAGTCAGAAAAGCCGGTCCCTGATGGCCCGCGGGTAGCAGCACC
>JAPUFN010000313.1 GCA_027293665.1 Gammaproteobacteria bacterium
TTGATTCAGGTTCACCCATGGGTAGGAGTCACTCAGGCGTGTGCGAATCGCAGCGTCGGAATAGCGGCTGACGCAATCTTCGATCCAGCGTGTTTTACCAATCGCTGCGACCGCAGGGAAGACGGCGGCTCGTTCCAGCTGCGTCAGCAGACCAAGCAAGGCATCCGCCGGGGCGGCTGCGTTGACCTCGACGATCCCAAGCTGGGAGAGTTCGGCAAGGCTCGCAGCAACGTCCTCGACTTCCGGATAGCGCAGCTTGTCTAGCCTGATCCAGGGACCTTTTCTCGATAACACACGCGCAAAAAGTCGCTGAGCCTGAATACTCGCCCGGGTGACCGCATCGATGAATTGAATTTCCGAACCCGAGAGCAGGTCCACGTGGTGCTCGCCGACATGCGTCAGCAGGTAGCGGACGTTGTCTGCGTAGTAATCCGCCGGTGGCGGCTGTTGGGCAGCCAGCTGGGGCATGTTATGAGAGATCTTTTTTCAGCGTTGTGTTGCAGATATCGGGGCCGATCGATTATAACGACCTCTGTATACATGTACAGTAGTCGACTGATGCCACCATCTCTCGTTTTTCCGTATTGCATCTGCACCACCGTGGCCGAGAAGGCGTTGCGCGGCTTGCTCGAGAACACCGGCCGTGGCACGTACAAGGATTCGCATCCCTGGCTGGTCGCCCGGGAAATTCAGCAGACGGCGGGTGCCGAGGACAGGAAGCTGCCGATCCTTTTCGCAACCGGTTCACCGGCGCAATTTTCTCACTGGGCCTTTATCGAAAGTCTGAGTGTGGTCGAATTACACCGCGCCACCTTCGAATCGGTGTGTGAGTTTTCCCGCCTGGAACCCATTAATCCGATCTGGAGCGATATCGACTCGGTGTTCCTCAAGCCAAGTCACGAACAGTTGCAACGTGAGGTTTTAGAGGACATTCACCAGCACCGCTACCCGCTGACGGAGGGTGAAATTCACCCGTATGCAATTTGCGAGACACCGGCATTCATCCTCCAGCAGGACTGAGGTGAATCAATCGGCCACGCAGCCGGAAGCCCGTAACGTTGCTCTATCATCTTGAGATCAGGTCAGTAAGGGCCCAGAGGCAGCGCCACAGATCTGTGGCGTTGTGTCAGGCAGATTTCTTGGTAGGACCAGCGGCGTCAGGCTCGCCGTGGATGCGCAGCCATACTTCCTTGCGGTGCACGGCGGCTTTTTTTGGCGCATCTATCCCCAGATGCACTTGGCTGCCCCGAATCTTGAGCACTTTAAGCTCAATCTCATCATCGATCATGATTGATTCGCCGGCACGCCGGGTTAACACCAGCATTCAAGTTTCCTCATAGTCCTTTTGTGCCGCACCAATTTAGCGGCTTGGTCAGGGCGGTTCTGTGAAGTTCATGCACTGCCGGGATACAAACACGCTCAAAACGAGACGCTGTCCACAACTTCGCGGAAGTTTGCGACGATGGTCCGCCTGACGCATGTCAACCTTCTTCGGAGTCGGCTTCTTCGAGCAGGTTTTTTGGCAAAGGCTTCTTTATCTGGGCACCGAGCTCACGAAAGTGTTCGACCTGGCGGACGAGATTTCCCTTGCCGCTGACGATCTTGCCGTAGGCCGATTTAAATGTTTTGTCCACGGTGCCGAGCTGCTGACCCAGTTTGTCCATGTCTTCGATCAGGCCTCTGAGCTTGTCGTAGAGCGCACCGGCTTTGCGTGCGATTTCCTGGGCGTTTCGGTTCTGCTTCTCGAAACGCCACACGTTGTGAATGATGCGCAGCGTCATCATCAGCGTCGTTGGACTCACGATGACGATGCGTTTCTCGAACGCTTCGGTAAACAGTCTCGGGTCGTGTTCCATCGCCATGGTGAACGCGGACTCAATCGGCACGAACAGCAAAACGAAGTCGAGCGAGCGGACATCGCTCAACTGGTCGTAGTCCTGCTCCGACAGGCGCTTGACATGACCACGCATGCTCACCAGATGTTGTTTGATGCCCGTTTCCCGGGCTTCTTCTGTCTCCGCGGATAACGCCTGTTCGTAGCCAAGCAGCGATACCTTCGCATCGATCACCACGTCTTTATCTTCCGGCAGACGAATCAGCACATCGGGCCGCTTGAGGTCCCCATCTTCGGAGCGATGGCTCGGCTGCGTGAAGTACTCAAAGCCTGCGCGCAGGCCTGATTCTTCGAGCACCCGCTCCAGCACCATCTCGCCCCAGTTGCCCTGCACCTTGACGTCGCCCTTGAGCGCCTTCGTCAGATTTTCCGCCTCCTGATTGATCTTCTCGGAAGCCGCCTGCAGGTTTTTAACTTCACTCAGGAGAGACGCGCGATCCTTGCTTTCGGTGTGGTACACCTCTTCGACGCGCTTGCGGAAATCGACAATCTGCTCTCTGAATGGCGAAAGCACGCTGGTCAATTTCTCCTGCTGGCGTTGACCTTGATGGTCAAATATTTTGTTCGCCAGCGACTCAAACTCCTGCTTGAGCGCCGTGCTGGAATCCTTGAACAGCGCTTCTTTTTCAGCAAACGCCTTAGCAGTCTCTTCGAGGCGCACTTCCAGCGCCGCTTGATTCGCCCGGTAGTCGGCCACCTGTTGCGAGCGCGACTCGAGAGCGATTTTCGCCTGATGCAGTTCCTGTTCGAGCGCATCAAAGCGTCCTTCCAGAC
>JAPUFN010000314.1 GCA_027293665.1 Gammaproteobacteria bacterium
GTAGCCGGTGAACATGTGTTTTGCGCCGAGGTAGAGGAACGGGACAACCGCGGGTCCGTTCAACTGCTGCACGAAGCTGGCGTTGCTGTCCGAAATGGCGTGGCCATACGCTTGGGCGGCGAACAGGCCAAGCAACAGGCATACTAAAAGGCGGACGGACAAGTGCATTTTGACTACAACGCGATCGACGCTTAGAGGTCGGTCAGAACGTAGAGCTGATGACAGGCAACGCAGACATTATAAAGTTGTCCACCCAGATCAAACACAGCATCCGCATCCTGACGTTCGGCCGCATCGATGAGTTGCACTGCGGTTGCCTGCAATCCCTGTAATATTTCAATCCAATCCGCACCTGCTCGAGCATGCCCCGGCATCATCAGGACGTTACTGACTTCTGCAATCGTCGCTGCGGCGTTACGCACATTATCCCAGCCTTCCTGCGTAGTCGGCGCCAGATCCTGAGTTCCCTCAATTGTGATTATCGCACCAGCAGAACCCCAGATGACATCCGCCTGCGGATCCAAAATCCAATTCATCATCTGTTTGGAATCGGCAATCGGTTTGTAAGGCTGCGGCTCACTGGGCTCTTCACACCCGGCTAGGACAAATATTAAAAATAGAACAAACGCACGTGCCATAACCATCTACCGTTATTTGAGTTGACTACCCGGAAGCCCGTCGATCAGAAACCAATGCTTTTTTTGACCGCACTGCACGATCTGACGGTGGTGGAGCCTAACGATTTTAGGTCGATTACGAAAGGGCCAGCCGCTTTAGCGGACGCACACACCAGGCGATTTGTGTACCCTCTCGCGCGATCAGAACTGCTATCCTGCCGGCCATCATGAAAGTCAGCAACGCAAACATCATTCTCGCGTTGGCCGCGCTCGGCGTCACGGGCTGCAGCGAATCAGCCAGAGACAACACCAGCCAGCCAGTGGCAGCGCCTTCGGGGGCGGCTGTCGCGACAGGGCTTACCAGCGAGACCGAGATCGTCACGGTGAGCGAAGGAACCAACCTCGCGCTGGCATTGAGTCCCGATGGCGAACGGCTCGTAATCAGCCTGCAGGGTGTTCTGTTTACCCTGCCGGTTGCTGGGGGCACGGCGGTTGCGATCACTGACGTGTACCACGACGCGCGCGAGCCGGCTTGGTCTGCAGATGGCGCGCAGATCGTCTTCCAGGGCTATCGCAACGGCAACTGGGACCTGTGGCAGGTGGCTGCGGCGGGCGGAATCCCTACGGCGCTGACCCAGGACGCATTCGATGATCGCGAACCACAGTTCTCCCCTGACGGTTCCCGAATTGCGTTCTCTTCCGACAGGGCCGGCAGCTACGATATATGGGTGTTATCGCTGTCTGATGCAACCCTGCAGCAGATTACGCGTGATACCACTAACGAACATTCGCCAACCTGGTCGCCGAATGGCAACCGGCTCGCCTACGCGGTAAACCTCGGCCGCAACAGCAGCGAAATTCGCGTTGCAGATATAGCCAGCGACAATGCGGAGGTGGTGGCACTCGAAGCTGCAACCGTCAGTGGTATCAGCTGGCAACCCGATGGGTCGGGTTTAGGCTATCAGACGCTGAGTCGTGACGGTGCAGCCCGCACGCAATTCAAGCGACTAAGTCTGACCACAGGCAAATCACAGACGCTCAGCAAGGCAGGCGACGACGTGTTTCCGTTCCGCGCTGCCTGGCTGGATGAGCGGACGGCGCTATATACCGTCAACGGTGGAATCAGCAGGCAGACGCTTGACGGCGAGCCCTCAACGATCGCATTCAAGGCCCGACTCAGCCTGAACCGGCAGCCATATGATCGGCGCAAACGCGATCACGACGCTGCTGGTGAAACGCGCGCGCTTGGCATTGTGGGGCCCATCATTTCACCCGACGGCTCGCAAATTGCGTTCACTGCGCTGGGTGATCTGTGGTTGTGGAACCCAGATGTTAACGAGCTGCGCAACCTCACCGACGATCCATTCGCGGAGCAGACTCCGGTCTGGTCACCCGACGGTGGACGCATTGCCTACATTGGCGACAAGTCAGGCACACCGAATCTCTGGGTCTATGACCTGAACCAGAAACTCCACTCGCGCATTCAGATAACTGCGCCTGGCATTTCGTTTCCCAGCTGGTCGCCCGATGGTCGCTCGATTGCAGCTTTCACCAGCGTTCCAGGAAATCCGCTTGCAGGCCAACTGGTGATCGCGAATCTGCAGGACGGTTCGGTCACGCCGGTCCTGCAACCGACCCCACCGCAACCGATTTCCTGGAGTCCGGATGGAACGTACGTCGCGACCACCGCGCTTGCGCCCTACTCCAGTCGCTTCCGGGAAGGCACCTACCACCTGCGAATTGCCAGGCCGGGAATCGAGCCAGACAGTTCAGCGGCTAGCTACGACGTCTACCCGGTCGCGCACGCGAACATCACCGACGTCGCGCTCACGCCGTTCGGCCAGGCAATGACCTATGTTCAGAGCGGCCTGCTGTGGCAACAGAATCTCGATGAAGAATTCACACCCACGGGACCGCCCCGAGCTCTTACGGATGAGCTGGCGGACAATCCCTCGTGGAGCAGTGGCGGCGAGTTCATGGTGTATATGAACGCCGATCGCATGAAGAGGCTGACGGTCGCTACTGGTGCAACAGAAGACGTTACGCCCACCGGGCTCAACTGGCGACGCGATCAACCAGTTGGCGAATGGGTTTTGCGCGTGGGTAAGCTCTTTGATGGTCGTAGCGATGAATACCGACGTGATATGGACATCGCAATCGCCGGTAATCGAATCGTCGCAATTGGTCCCGCAGATCCGAGCGTCGTGCCTGCGGTGGATGCTTCGGACAAATCGGCGTACCCCGGACTCTTCGAGATGCACGCTCACATGGGCCTCACCAGCGAACCGCAGGGCCGAACCTGGCTTGCATACGGCGTGACGAGTGTCCGCGACCCCGGGTCCAACCCCTACGTCGCAAAAGAACGGCAGGAAGCCTGGAACAGCGGTCGACGCATCGGCCCGCGCACACACGTGACCGGTTATCTGACCGATGGTAATCGGGTTTACTATTCGATGGCGGAAGGGGTTACCTCACAGGCACATCTCGAGCGGGCGCTTGAGCGGGCCGAACGCCTGCAACTCGACTTCATCAAAACCTACGTACGCCTGCCGGACCACTGGCAGAAGTGGGTCGTCGATTATGCTCACAACATCGGAATCCCGGTTTCCTCTCACGAGCTTTATCCTGCCGTCGCTCACGGCATGGATCATGTCGAGCACATCGGCGGCACGAGCAGACGCGGCTATCAGCCCAAAGTCAGCGCACTCGGCTACAGTTACGACGACGTCGTGAGCCTGCTGGTTGCCTCTGGTATGGGGATTACCGCCACCGCGGTACTACCCGGGTATGCCGTAATCGCCACGGAAGAAGAAGATTTTTTCGCCACACCACAATTTGCCACGTTTTATGGTGCGGCAGTGCGTGAGGCTGCGCAGACAAGGGGCCGGCTTTTTGCCAGTGCCGCAAGCGCGACGGCGACCGCTAACGGCCGGTTGCTGCGTAAGCTCACCGCTCGCAATGCCCTGCTCGTAACCGGCACCGATTCACCTTTCGTTCCCTACGGCGCGGGATTACACGCGGAGTTCAGGCTTTTCCAGCGAGCCGGGCTTACGCCCTACGAGATCCTCAAGGCGGCGACTATGAATTCGGCGCAAGCCGCCGGAGTGGCTGATGATCTCGGCTCCATCGAGGTCGGCAAGCTGGCCGATATCGTGGTGGTCGATGGTGACCCTCTCAATGAGATACGCGATGCGGACAACGTCGTTATCACGATTAAGAACGGCCGGGCTTACACACTGGACACCCTGCTCAGCCCGCCCGAATAACGTTATGGTGTCCGTCCCCATTTGACCCCACTTGTTCTGGCATCCTGCTATCGTCGTCGGTTTTAATAGGTTTGGATCTGGGATGAGGCCTCAATGAGCGAAATGCGATTGCAGCGCAAGATCGGCCTGAGTGGTGCGGTTTTCCTGCTCGTCGGCAACGTCGTTGGTGCATCGATCTTCATCCTCCCCGGCCAGCTGGCCGGCATTGCCGGACCGGCGGTTTTTATTGCCTACCTCATCGCCGGCATTCCGGCGATCATGAATTGCCTGATCGCCGCCCAGGTGGGCTCAATCCTGCCGGTGAGTGCCGCCGATTATGTGTTCACAAGTGTCGTTCTCCGGCCTTTTCTCGGATTTCTGAAGGTCTGGGTCGGCATGATCGGGCTGATCGTCGGCGTGCCCATCCTCGCGTATGGTTTTGCCGACTATATGGCCTTCTTTTTTCCCGACTGGGACCGCCTGACGATAGCGATTGGCATTCTCTTCACCCTTCTCGTCATCAATCTGCTCGGTATCCAGACCAGCGTGCGCACGCAGATGGCGATGGTGACGATCTTCATCGCCTCGTTGCTCATATTCGGCATCGGCGGACTTTTTTACGCTGACTGGGATTTGTTGACGCCAATGGTGCCCAACGGCACAAATTCAGTGTTGAACGCCGCCGTACCCGCTTTCTATTCGTACTCGGGTTTTCTCACGATCGTCGTCGTCGCTGAGGAGATAAAAAATCCATCGAAAAACATCCCGCTGACGTTGCTGATCACCTTCATCATCGTCGCCACCATCTACACCCTGATCACTCTCGTTCTTCCGGCGCTCATTCCATGGGAGAAACTCGGCACGATAGTCGCGCCGATGTCGCAAGCATCACAGCTTTTCCTGCCTGACTGGTTTGCCGCAATCATCACGCTGAGTGCGCTGCTGGCGGCGGCAACTTCCATCAATGTGGCCATTCTCACCGCATCCAGAAGCTTTTTCGCACTCGCAAGAAATCGAATCTATCCGCAAATTCTCTCCCGCATCAGCAAGCGCACGCGGGAACCCGATGCCGCGCTGGTCCTGGCCGTTATACTCTCGCTTGCCGGTGTCGCAATTCAGGGCGAGATCATCGAATACGCGTCAATGACCGTTGTCGGAATACTGCTATACGGCGTAGTCTGGGCGGTCGCCCTCACGCGACTGCCGAAGGCGTTGCCGGTGCACTATGCCAAGGCCGATTTCAAGCTCAACGCCGCAACGATCTGGATCGTTGCCGTTATCAAAATAGTTATCTCGGTTGCATTTCTCTACGTGGGCATTCGCAACAATCCCGGACCCGCGATGATCTACATTGGATTGCTGGGTCTCGGCGGCGTGTATTACTTTCTGCGCAGCCGCTATCTCGAGCGCAACGGTATTTCGCTAGAGGCGATTCTGCGACACGAAGCGAACCAGGCATTGAACTGAGGAACACGCGCCGATGCTGCCACTGGAAGGGTTGAGATTCATCGAGCTCGGTCTGGGTCCGGTTACCGGTCTCGCAACAATGATGCTCGCGGATTTCGGTGCTGAAGTAATCAAGATCGAACCGCCTGGCGGTGATCCGAACCAGGCCATGCCCTCATCGCGAATGTGGTCGCGTGGTAAAGCAATACTCGAAGTCGACCTGGGAGACGACGCGGAGGTCGCAAAGCTGCACCGCCTGATCTGCGATTCAGCCGACGCCGTCGTAACGACATTGAGTAAAGACGAACGCGAACTCAAGCACCTGGACTACACCAGCCTCTCTCGCAACCGTCCCGATCTGATCTACGGCAGCGTCACGGGTTTCGGCGATTCCGGCGCCTATGCCCAATATCCGGCAGACGAGCCGGTGGTCGCTGCGAAGTTCGGCCGGATGATGAGCTTCGAAGGCTCCGCCGGCCATGCGGGACCCAATTACGCCGCACTTCAGGTTGCAACCCACGCCACCGCGCAAAGCGTTGCAACTGCACTTCTCGCAGCCAGCCACGCCCGCGCCCAGACTGGCAAAGGCTTCGAGTTTGACACCTCAATACTGCGCGGCATGCTGCCATACGACCTGGCGGGTCTGCAGACGGAGCAACTGGTGCAGAAAGGTCTGATCGAGCGTCCCGCGGGCCGCCAGGACCCACGTGCCGTCCTGCCGCGCATCTATTACCACGCTGCGCGCACTCGTGACGGGCGGTGGCTTCAGTTCGGTAACCTGTTGCCGCATCTGGAAGCAAATTTTTATCGCGCCGCTGGCATCAAAGTGCCGGATGGCGGTGTACCGAAGAGCGGACCCGCGCTCGAACAATTTCGCGATCAGTTGCTCGAACACATTCAAACACGCGACCTCGCGGAGTGGATGGAAATATTTGTCGCAGACGGAGGCGTCGTCGCACACCCTTACCAGACGACCCAGGAAGCGCTTACTGATCCTGATCTGACAGCCAATGGTCACGTCGCGGAAGTAACAGGCGGTTTGCAGCTCGGAGTCGTCGCACAACTCAGTGCAACGCCTGGCCAGGCAGGTGACGCAGCCTGCCGGACTTCATTTGCGCAGCTTGCTAGTGGCCAACTGCAAGTCCCACCCAGAACGGCTGCTGATCCACAGCGGCCACTCGAAGGGGTCACCGTGGTCGAAGCAGCCACGATCATCGCCGCGCCGCTGGGAGCAGCCACCCTGGCTGATCTGGGCGCGCGCGTCATCAAACTAGAGCCACTATCGGGAGATCCGTTCCGCAGCATGATGCACGGCATTGGAGCAGCCAAGTGCAACACCGGCAAAGAGAGCATCTGCCTGGATCTCAAATCGGCTGCGGGTAAAGCGATCGCCGCTCAGCTCATCGAACAGGCGGATATCTTCATTCACAACTACCGTCCGGGGGTGCCGGAAAAACTAGGGCTCGGCTACGACGATCTGGCGCAACACAATCCAGAGCTCATCTACATTTCCGCCAACGGCTACGGCCCCGCAGGTCCGGGCGCAAAACGACCTTCGACTCACCCGATACCCGGCGCCGCACTCGGTGGCGTCGTCTGGCAGATGGGCGGCCTGCCGCAGGATCAGCCACTCACGCTGACAGAAATTCGCGAAATCACCCGCCGCCTGTTCAGAGCCAACGAAGTGAACCCCGATCCGAACACTTCCATGGTGGTCGCAACGACGGCAACCCTCGGTCTTCTCGCCAGGGACATGACCGGCAAGGGTCAGAAGATTTTCATCGATATGTTTGGCGCCAACGCTTACGCCAATTGGGACGATTTCCTCAGCTTCGAAGGCAAACCCGAACGCCCGGCCGTCGATACCGAGCAGTACGGTCTAGGTCCGCGCCATCGCCTCTACGAATGTGCCAGCGGCTGGGTTTTCCTCAAAATCAGCACCGATGAACAATGGGCCCTGCTCGGCGTTGCGGATGTCGATGAACTCGAAGCCCGCTTCAAAACCGATGCAGCCGATGCCTGGGAAGAAAAGCTGACTGCACTGGGAATTGCCTGCGTCCGGGCGGATACCGGCTGGCCGGCCGAGTTCCTGCTCCACGATCCGTTCGCCCGGGAACAGGAACTGGTCGTGCCAGCGGTGCACGGAGAATGGGGCGAATACCTGCGGCACGGGCCCATGGTCCGCTTCGCACATCACGCAAGCTATCCCGGTGCCAGCTTGCCAGGGGACGCGACAGTCAGCCTTCTCGAAGAGATCGGCTATGACCGATCGGCCATCGCGCAGCTACTCGAATCCAGCGTCGTCAGGCAATATGAGAAACTCTGAAATTCCTGCAATGGTTGAACTGCTGTGATTTATGGCCACCCGAAACATCTGCTGAGCGAGGGCGAAGCAGCCGAGGCACTGACCCGCTATTCCGGCATCGCGGTCATTACGACCGCAACCGCTGGTCGCGTGGAAGCAACTCATCTGCCGGTCATCTTTGAGCCGCCAATACGGGGTGGCGGATTTGGCAGGCTGATCGGCCACCTGGCGCGCGGCAACGACCATTGGCGATCGATGGATGATACTCAATGTCTTGTTATCTGCGCCGGAGCACAGGCTTATATATCGCCCGGTTCGTATGAAACAAAAATTCGAACGGGGAAAGTCGTGCCAACCTGGAACTACGAAGCCATACACATCCGCGGCACTATCCGGACCACGCAGGACCCCGAGAAACTGCGTGCTATCGTCGAACGGCTGACGCAACGCCATGAAGCAACGCAGAACGATCCCTGGCAGGTCACTGATGCACCGGTGCGCTACATCGAGCACCAGCTCGCAGGCATCGTCGGATTCGAGGTTTTAATTTCTGAGATTTCTGCCAAGCGGAAAATGAGTCAGGAGAAATCCGCCGCAGACAGACAGGGCATCATCGCCGGGCTGCGCCGTTCTGAGGATACCCGGGATGAGAGAGTAGGCGCGATCATGGCACAACTGGAAACACAGCGATGAGTATCTCCCGACGCAGCTTCGTCGCCGCAACCGCCGTCCTCGGCGCGCTGCCTGGTGCAACGTTTGCGAATTCGACAAACCCAGAATCGGAGCAGGAGATATCCATGCCAGGCCGAACGCCGCACACGAAGTTTGCCGTGAACATAGAAATGTGGTTCCGCGGACCGCTCCACGAACGTATCGCGGCCGTTGCGGAACTTGGCTTCCCCGCAATCGAGTTCTGGCCATATGAAAACAAGGACATCAGCCAAGTCGGAGAATTGCTCCGTCAGCACGAGATGACTGCGACGCAATTTACTGCCTGGGGATTCGGCAGGGAACTCAACCACCCCGCGCTCACAGCGGAACGCTTCCTCGGTGCCATCGAAACCAGCTGTGCAGTGGCAGACGAGTTGCCCGGATGTGATCTGTTCACGGTCGTTCTGGGGGACAACATCGACGGATTCAGCAAAGCCGAGATGCACGCGGCAGCGATCGAAAAGATCATCCAGGCCGTTCCGATTCTGGAGAAGCATGGCAAGACGATGATCATCGAACCGATGAATCCCTACAATCATCCCGGCCACTGCCTCTATGGCAGCGCCGATGGTATTGCGATCTGCCAGGCAATTGGTTCAGAACACGTCAAGCTCAATTGGGATCTTTTTCACATGCAACGCTTCGAAGGCAATCTGATCGACAATATGCGCAGGGGCAGGGACTACATCGGCTATCTACAGTTCGCAGATTCTCCAGGAAGATTCGAACCCGGAACGGGTGAAGTCAATTTTACGAACGTTCTGCAGGCTATCCACGAAATTGGCTACAACAGACCCATCGGCCTCGAATGTCTGCCACAGGATGGCGATACCCGACGGGCGGCAGCGAGAGTTCACGCTGCAGACACCTGGTAGAGAGGCCCGTGCTCGGTGTGCGGTTGTGCCGGAGCTGATTTCGAAAACTACATATATCGGCCGTCGTAGCCATCCAGACATTCGAGCGTGTCGCCGTCTAACAACGAGTTGCCTGCCATTACCTTGAGCCTGTACGGTTCTTCATAGCAGACGCCAACAGGATCCTCTCCGTTAGCCACCTTGTCAGCCTGCTGCTTGAACAAACGCCGCAGCATGGCAGTCGCCCTATCGATAACTGTGAGGTGTTCATCGGAGTGCAGATTCACATCACCCTGGCCCTTCTGAGTGACATAGTCGGTCTGCCAGCGCTGATGGTCTTCCAGCGTCCACTCTTCATAAGGTTTGCCGGGCCCCCACTCGGGACGCAGCATGCCAAGCGAGCGCATGTTGCTGCGGGGATCCACGCCTTTCTTCACCACGTTCAGCGTAAAAAACCGGTAGCTCGAATCAGTGGCTGCGACGGTCCAGGAAATTCCTGAAGGTCCGAGTTCGTCACTCACGCCTGCCGTACAATTAATATTCGGCATGACTGTCTGGCTCAGCCGTTGGTGGACTCTGCCATCTTCCAGCCTGCGATGTTGCACCGTACGGACCCCGTCGTCGGTATATTCCGACTCCACTTCGGGCAGAATATTCAGAGATTCCACGAACTGGATTCCATTGATGCTGGAGTGCAGTACGAAGACATGGACTGGATCCATGAAATTATCGTAGAAACTCCACCAGTTGAAATCCTGATGGCCGGCAAATAAAGCGTGCTGGCCAGTCGGTGGGCGACAGCTGCCGCCTGCGACAACTTCTTCATCGGGTGCGAGATTTTCCAGCAGTGAAATCGCCGGAAATCTGGGTTCTTTCTCCGGTGGGCCGAGATACGCAAAGATAAGGCCGAAGCGTTCGAATACCGGATACCAGGGTTGCCGCACTTTTTCTTTCACCCGGCTGTCCGGCTCACAGGGTGTTTCCAGGCAGCGCCCTTGCGTGTCGTAGAGCCAGCCGTGATACGGACAGCGAATTCCCCGCGGTTCGATTTTGCCGTAGAGCAGCGATGTCCCACGATGCATGCAACGCGGATAGACCAGACCCGGATTGCCGCTCTTGTCACGAAAGAGGATCAGATCTTCGGTGAGCACAGTGACTGCGACAGGTAGATCGGCTACCTCATCGCAGCGCGCCACCGGCTGCCAGTAACGTCTGAGCAATTCGCCACCCGGCGTACCGGGACCCGATTGAGTCAGTTTCTCATCGAATGTGGCGGCGGGTCTTCCGTAAGCGCGGCCGGCAGAATCAAAAACAGGCTGTTCAGACATGTGCCCCCCTGTTTGGTGCAAGTAGACGATGTTAGCGCAGGACGTACTTCTTTATGGCACGCGGCCCAACTTCCGCCCCATATATATTCCCGGCCGCGTCCACGGCCACGCCTTCTGCGGCACTGGTGCCGGAATTGTCCTGGTCCGGTTCCGGATCGGGGATAAATGCGGTCACGAAGCCATCCTTCGCGCTACCGATTCGAATACCGCGCTTCCAGCCTGTGTTGCGTCGGGCGTTGGACTCAGAATCCGCGGAGTAGAGCACGTCATTTTTGTCGATGAACAAACCGCTGGGACGGCCGAACTGGGTCCAGGTAGCCAGATGGTTACCATCTTGATCGAAAATCTGAATGCGGCTGTTGCCCCGGTCGCCGACAAAAAGTCGTCCTTGCGAATCCATCGCGAGTGCATGTGGATCTTTGAATTCGCCTTGATCGCCACCGGCCGAACCCCACTCCTTGATGTAGGTGCCGTCGCTGGAAAATTTCACGACCCTGTTGTTCACGGGTTCGTCTGGAGCTGAACCGTGGCCATCGACGACAAAGATGTCACCATTGGGTGCCACGAGCACGTCCGATGGCTTGCGGAAGGTATCCTTGCCGGAACCGCTTACGCCCTTTTTACCTAGCGTCATCAACAATTCGCCGGTGGGGCTGAACTTGTAGACGACATGGCCCCAGCCTTCGGGAACCGGAGCGTAACCCACCGCGTCGGCGATCCAGACATTGCCTTGTGGATCCACATGCATGCCATGCGGCCAGGCGATCAACCCGGCACCAAAACTTCGCACGACATTGCCTGCCGGATCGAACAGCATGACCGGGTCAACATCGCTGCCGACACAGACATTTGCCCCACAGCGTTCCGCAATCCAGATGTGTTTGCCATCTTTTGCAGGATAGATCGCACTGATTGCGCCCCATTGCCGCCCTTCCGGCAATTTTGCCCAGCCAGCAATCGTCTCATAAGGATTCGGGGCATGATTCTGCGCAAGCACGGCGCCACCCAATGCCATGAGTAACGCGACACAAAACGCCTGACTGACCACCGTTGCACTTCTCATCGGAATTCCCCCAAAAATCTTCTATGCCGATCATTAATCATTCTTATGCATTCCGCCAGCGTAACGACTGCCATTCGTGGTTGCGAAGAAATCCTCGAGCGGCACGTGTTCCTGCCGCAGAAAGCCGTTATCTGGCAATTTGCCACTACTAACCAGTTCGATCACCGCGCACACCGATGAAGAAGTGGTCCAGGAAATCGCCCGCCACGCACGTCCGTTGATCTTGATCGGAAAGTAGGATCGGACGAACTCTTTGCGGCTGAGGCGACCATCCTGCATCCCCTCCGCCGAGACATGTATATGGACCACATCTTCATCCACTGGTGGTTTTGCGTTCTTCAGTATTTTTCCGGCAAGCGCACGGTCCTCACGCATAAGCAATTCATGAAAAAAGAAATTCATCAGTCTTGCGTGCCCCGGGTAGCGCA
>JAPUFN010000315.1 GCA_027293665.1 Gammaproteobacteria bacterium
CTGCACGTTGCGGGTGGACGCAAAACGCTGCAGGGCCGACATCAACGCGCGCGGCAACAGGAATTGCTGGGTCGCTTCGGGCAGCGCCTGGATTGCCCGGGTGTACTCACGAGTATCCTCGGGAAGTATGCTCATACCCTCACTGACCCGTACGATATCGTCTGCCAGCAGGCTTCTTTCCCGTAACGCGTTGCGGCCTTTGTAACCCATTATGGCGATTGCCCAGAACATCAGGACGAAGCAGGACTCCTGTTCGAAATCCTTCAGCACAACGTAGATGCTTCGATCCGGGACGAAATCGCCGCCAAGGGCTGCACGCTCGGCCTGCGCTGTCATGATGGCATCTGCATTGGGTCGGATAACTGTGACGTAAACCAGATGCACCACGATGATGGCCAGGATGAGCGAGGTTGCCTGATAAATAAACTCAAAGGGTAATTGTTGTTTCATTGCTATGTGATTCAGCCTGTCTTCCGTTGTCAGTTCGTGTTGAACGATTTGTTAATATGTTCCGCCAGAGAGATTAGATATCCACGGGAAATGAGACAGCAAAGTCTTCTGATATATCCTCGGTGGGAATGAAAACGTCTGCGCTCTCAGGTGCTTCTGCGGGGATGTCGTCGGCTGTCGTGGTATCTGCGCTGCCTTCCGGAGGTGTTGCCGGATCAGCAGCTTCAGCAGCTTCAGCAGCGAAGGTTGCCGCACCCTGCGGTGCGGCGATCGAAAAAAGGATCGCTGTGATCAGCAGTCTGTAGTTCATGTGGCCTCCGCAAATCTGGCGATTCGAAATCCGAGATCCTGCCGACCTTCCAGGCCGTAGTCCCGAAATGATATCCGCAGATCGGTTATTGTGCCGTGCATCCAGCTCGATCCGCGAATAACTCTGTACTCGCCGGAATCCGGACCGAGGGGATCAAGAGTTTCATCGACGCCGGAAATGTCGTAGTAGTTGTTGATCCATTCAGCCACGTTGCCGGCCATGTCGTAAATGCCCTTCTGGTCGGGCCGGAATGTGCCGACCGGGGCGGATACGATGTAATTGTCGTTGTAGCCGAAGACGATTCTGCCAACCAGATGGGCTGCGGATCGGTCTGCATAATTGCCATAGCGATCGGGCGGCGGCAGGTTGCTGCCCCACGGGAAACGTAGCGGTGCCTCGGCTGCCACCTGACGCGCAGCCCAGGCCCACTCGGCCTCCGTCGGTAAGCGGTAACCGGTCGCTCGAGGATTAATTCCGAGTACCTTGCCGAACTCTGTCAGGTAAAAAGGCGGCAGGTTATCTCGGCTGGACAACCAGTTGCAGTACAACGCTGCTTCTTCCCAGCTGACGCTGACAGCAGGCTGGTCATCCTTATCGAGCGGATTGTCCTGGAATTCTCCGGAATCGTGGCCCGATGCGAATACCTTGAACTCTGCGTTGGTGACTTCCTTGGTTCCGAGGTAAAACAACCGCTGCATTTCCACATCGTGTAATGTTTCATTGGCGCGTCTGCCTGGTTGTCTACGGGAAGCTCCCATGGTGAAAGCTTCCGGTTTCAGCAAAACGAGTTCCTGCCCCAGATGGGTTTTGATGCGCGGTTTCAACGAGGCGAGTCGGGCCTCTGCGATGGTCAGAAGTTTTACCTTCACTTCCTGGACCAGGCCATTGCGTGGCGTGATGTTCGCACTGTATCCGGCGTAACCATCAAGTTTGATTTCAATTTTGTGAGCGATAGTCGGTAGTAAGATGGTCTGGTCGGCCTTGCCGCGTAATTTCCCATCAATGTAAAGTGACGCATCATCCGGTTGAGCGTGGATGACGATTTCTCCCATTAAGCGCTCGAGCGAAAGATTGAGGGTGCGATCCTCTCCATTTGCCAGACTCACGCTGCGCTCGAGTGACGCATAACCTGCTTTGAATACTTGAATGCGGTAGCGTTCGCTGGATTTGACGGCGAGTTCAATCGGTGATTCACCCTGGAATTGCCCGTTCAGGGTGACACCGGCACCGCTAGGCCGCGTGACGACGTTCAGCACGCCATCAGCCTGCTGCAGCGTAATGGTTGGCAGGGTTATCTTCTCTTGCGCTGCGAGCAGAATTCTCTGGCGATAATTTTTGTGGCCGCTGATGCGTAGCCTGATTTCCCGTTCGCCCGACCGGATTTGCACGATGGCGGGAGTAAACTGGCCGCTGGTCTCGTCATCTATAAAGACTTCAGCTCCTTCAGGAATCGTGGTGATCGTCACGTCTGCCCAGTCCGGTAGAAGCGTGCCGGTGACTGTCTGAGCCTCATCCATGCCGATGATATCAACGTCGAATTCCAATGGCTGATAGCGTGGTGCGGTGTAAATGACATTGCGCAATCCTGCGTCAATCGCGATTGCAGGCGATGGCGTCAATCCGACTGTTGCGTTGTCGACAACGATCTGTGCCTCTGCCGGAATGCTCTCGAAAGTCACCTGACCAGGCAGCTTCAGCAACTCGAAGCTGTGGGTCTGATTACGCTGGGGGGTGACTTCAAAAGTCTCCAGCAACTCATGATAGCCGGCGGCGGAGGCGGCGACGCGATATTCCCCTTCCCGCAGCAGATGGATGCCACCCAGTTCGAAACTTAAGCCGCCGCTGATGGTCGCGGAGTCGATCGGCGGCGAAAATTCGAGTCGGACAGATTTCGCGGTAAACAGAAACCAGACGATAATCAGAGTTGGCACGGCGATACAGATCGCAATTATCTGCCCGCGAGTCAGGTCGAAGCGCTTTTCCTCGGTGCGCTGCTGCGGCTGGTACCCAACCGGACGAATGATTTCATCGGCTGTGGTCTCAGCGGATCCAGCTGGTTCGGTGGGTTCGTTCACGGCTCAGAGATTCTCATTACAACGAATGTCTATCGGTTGCATCTCGGCTCGCACGATGATTTTTGCGCGAACGTCGCGACACCCATCGCGACTGCCAATTACGGTATAAGCACCCGGCCGCAGTCTGAGTTGCTTTTCCGCAAATGCGCCGAGGCGACCAATTGTCGAAAGAGTCACCTGGGTCAGATTGTCGGATCGAAACGTAACATCAACGGGTGTGCTGTAGATTCTGACGAGAGAGGTAACGGCTTCGATCTGTTCGCTGAGCTTGATTCCACGGGGTTCGAGCAATTCCGCTTTGGCGAGGATGTCCCTTGCCTGATCGAAGAGTTCCGTCGACGAGAGCTTGTCGGGGGAGGTCATGATATTGCCGAGCAGAACTTCGGCCCGCCGTTGCGCGCTGGCGCGTAGCCGACCTTCCTTCGCAAATTGGAGATTAGCATCGCGCTGCAGTACCGCTTCGTAGTTTTCCAGTGCACTCTGCCATTGTTCGTTACTCTCTGCGCTTACTGCAGCCAGCCTGAGCGCTTCCAGTTCAGACAGATCGGTTTGTTCGGCTACCTGCTCGAGTCCACCAATGGCGATAGGATTGGCTGGGCTGAGTTTCAGTGCGCGTGCGAACGCTTGTTTTGCCGTTTTAAAACGACTCGCATTCAGAGCGCTGAATCCATCAGACAGATGTAGTGACACCTGCTGTCTGGTGGCGCCTTCGCGCGCATCTGCCAGAGCTTGAGACAGCCCGTTCGTTTTCGAATCCATCGTCTGGACTGTTTTGTAGGTTTGCAGAGCATCCTGCCAATTTTCGGACAGTTCCTGGTTCTTGCCTTCGCGCATGAGTCGGACGACATCCGGCAGTATCTCAGCTCGGGCGACGCCTTCCTTGGCGCGGCTGTTCGCGGGGTCGATCAGCAGGGCCTGAGAAAATTTTACCAGCGCCAATCCCTGGTCTTTTTCCAGCAGCGCCCGCTCACCGGCCACGATCGTCTCTTCGAGTAGCGCTTCGCCTTTTTCGATGAGAGCCGCGAGCGCCTGACTTGCGGTTCGATAAGCGATCAGTGATTCATCGAATTTTTCGATCAGAAAATTTTCGTCGCCGCTGGTGGCGAGCAATTTCGCGGCGTCGTAGTCCTCCTGACCCCAGGTTCCCACCTGCATCTTCTTTTCGAGTGCCATTTGCAACTCAACGAAGGCTGCAAGCTCTTCCTGGGCTCGCTCACGGGCCTGTTCCCGCATCAGGGCTTCGAACGGCGGTAATTGATCGGTATTGGAGACCGCGGCTGGGGCAACCGGAATCGGCGCAGCCGGCTGTGCAGTTGAATCGAGCCGGGGTGGTTCAATTAAATCAGGAACGACGAGGAAAACAGCCAGGAGGCTCGCCAGCAGGATTGCGCCGATCGCGAGCTTGCGCGCGGCATTGCTGAGGGAGGGCGTATCCGCGGGCGGCGCGGCGCTGGATGTGGCGTGACTCAGCGGCACCGACTTCGGTCGGATCGGGCTGAAACCTTCGTCGCTCATTTGTCTGTCTATGGCTGTGGTCTATTGCTGGGTTCGTCGACAGCGGGCTCCGGGACGGGCAGATCGAGATCCGCGAAGTAGATTTTGCGGAGTATAACCCGGAGTTCTTCGTATTGTTCTTCGACCGTGCCCTGCAGCCGCACACTCTGATTTTCCAGGTCAATGGTGTGCGGCATGATTTCAGCTTCAGCGGCGAGCCCGACTTCCTGCAACACTTCGGCATGAATGGATGCTTCAGCACGTTTCGCCAGTGCACTCTTCAACAACGTGGCACCGGCGATCACACCCACAATGCCGCTGGTTTGTATGTAGGGATCGCTGCTCTCGGCCAGTGCCGCAACGCCGCCGACGATCGCGATGGCACCACCGATTGCTCTGCTTCGCGCCTGCACTTTCAGTTCTTTCCGGGCAATTGCCTCATCGTAAGTGGCACTGCGCCAGCTCTGATAGGCCGGATACATATCCCGGTGGTAGCTTTCGAAATACTCATCGAGAGTATCGATGAACAGGTACTCCCGCTCTCTGACCTTCCGCACGCGCATGAGCATCGGATCGTCTTCCGCGGGTAGACGCCTGAGTTCGTAGCGACCGTCGATATCCTGAGCAATATGTTCAGCGAACGCGTCGGGCACAAATTCCCTGGCGAACTTCATTTCAGCGGTAGCTCTGATGAGCGCAACATCCTCCTGAGTCAGCGTCTTACGGAATCTCAGCAGATCATCGGCGAAGGTTTTGTAAATTGTCTGGAAAGGATCGATATCAGCCGGAATACCCGGGCCGTATGCGTATTTGCTGGCGAGACCTTTATACTCTTTAGTGAACCACGATCGCCCCGTTGCGTCTTGCACGGCGTATTCCACGATCATACTTTCGCCGTCCGAGTGGATAATCCTGCCGGTCACACTGACATCCACCGCGTGGGTGGGCCGCGGGACGACGCGCACTGCGCCCCAATTACCCGTGCTCTGTAACAGGTTCTTCGTGGTGTACGGCATGTAGTTGGATTCTGCTCGACGAATGTCGGGTAGAATCAATTGTTCCACCTGTTCGTCGTAGCCTTCGGGAACGTTGGGATCGAAGACGGCGACCCCGATATCGAGCAGCTCGTGTTCAGCCTGGATTCGACCAAATTGTTCCGGCGGCGTCATATCAACGACCCGCACCGTC
>JAPUFN010000316.1 GCA_027293665.1 Gammaproteobacteria bacterium
CCGGCCGAAAGGAGTCGCAAACGATGTACAAGGGTCAATGTCTGTGCGGCGCGGTGGCGTTCGAGGTAGAAGAAATCATCGGACCATTCGAGCTGTGCCACTGCACGAGATGCAGGAAGAGCACTGGATCCGCCTTCGCAGCCACGGTTGGCGCGAAGGCAGACAGCTTTCGCATCACCGCTGGCGCCGATCACGTCAAAACATTCGAGTTGCCCGTGGTGGACCAGCCACCCGCCTACACCACGTGTTTTTGTTCCCGCTGTGGTAGCGCTGTACCGCTGGCGGATCCGGCAGCCGATTGGCTCGAGATACCGGCTGGACTTTTTAATACACAATTACCACTGCGTCCTGAGCGGCACATCTATATTGAGTACAAAGCCAGCTGGGAATCAATTGACGACGATCTTCCGACGTTCACCAGAAACCAGATTGCCGGCTTGCGAGGGCACGATGAACGCTGAGCAAATGACACCTGAATCGAATCGCACAATGCCGCCTGCCGGACACGCCTTCGCGGTATGAACGTGACTTTTCTCCTCGTTACCGTTCTCTTCGGGTCGATCGGCCTCGGTTACTTCATCTATGGTCGCAAGCAGAAATCCCCTCTTTACTTCATTTCCGGCATTGCGTTGTTCGGCTGTCCTTATCTGGTGGACAGCACCATCGCGCTGGTGCTGATCGGCGCGACCCTCGTCGTGCTGCCGCTTACGATCAAGCGTTAACGGAACACCCGTCACTGAATGATTGAGTAATATGAGCCGGCAAAGCAGACGAGGAGTCAGTGAATGTCCGAACACATCGCAAAGAACGTTGCTCTCCTGGTGATCGACATGCAGCAGGCTCTGCTCAGCGGGGCATATCGCGAGACTGAAGTGGTGGAAGTGGTAAATGAGGTCAGCCGCAGAGTCCGTGCGGCAGGCGCGCCCGTTTTCTTCGTTCAGCACAACCATTCGAGCTTTGCGCCCATGATGCAGGGCGCAATCGGTTGGCAGATTCATGCATCCATGGAGCGGCAACCCGCAGACCGGCTCCTGGAAAAGGAAGCGTCGGATGCATTCTACGGAACCGATCTCGAAGAACAGCTGCGGGCGGTGTCCGTGCGCGAACTCATCATCACAGGACTGCAGACGGAGTTTTGTGTTGACGCCACGTGCAGAGCAGCGTTGAGCAGAGACTTTGACGTGGTCTTGGTGGCAGACGGACACACCACCGGCAATTCACACCTTTCCGCAGAGGCCATCATCGAACATCACAACAACACTCTGGCAAACATCGCGCATCCCTCCGCACATCTTCGGGTGCTGCGCGCAGACGAAATCTCTGTAGAGAAATGCTGAGACCAACACACATCCCAATCAGGAGCAACTGTGCCAGACACCCAGCCGATTCGTAGAACTTTGCATGCGTGATGCGTCCGGCTGGCACCTCCGGGCGTTGCGAGTCGGCTCGCTCTGCCTGATAGCGGTGGCCGGGAGCGGCCACGCGCAGCAGATGGCGGCCAGCTACATACTCGTCGATAAATCCGAGCGCGAGATGACGCTCTACCGCCACGGCCATGAGTTGCGCCGGTTCGACATTTCACTGGGCGCCAATCCCGTTGGCCATAAACGCTACGAGGGAGACCGGCGCACGCCTGAGGGCGTCTACACGATCGACGCACGCAATCCGAACAGCTCATTTCACCTGTCTTTGCGGATTTCATATCCGAATCGTCGCGACGCGGAGAGCGCACGCGCCCTGGGCTTGAATCCCGGTGGTCAGATAATGATTCACGGCATGCCGAACGATCCCCGCTCGCCGACACCTGCAAAATTCGCCTTCGACTGGACTGACGGTTGCATCGCGGTAGCAGACGACGAAATGGAAGAGATCTGGAACCTCGTCGAAGTCGGCACCCTAATCGAAATTAAACCCTGATCTGCCGCCACGAGGCGGATCCGACGACCGAAAAAATTCATCAGAAACAGTTGCTTCCCGAATTTATCCGGGCAATATGCGTACTGTAGATAGAGAGGACTAGTTTAGGTGTCAGATCAAGTAACCGGTACGGTGAAGTGGTTTAACGACGAAAAGGGATTCGGCTTCATCGAACGAGAAGGTGGAAAGGATGTATTCGTACATTTTTCCGCCATACAGGGAGAGGGGCGCAGATCGCTGCACGAAGGTCAGCAAGTCACGATGGAAGTCACCCAGGGGCAGAAAGGCCCGCAGGCTGAGAACGTCACCCCGCTGTAAACAGGCGACCGGGCATCTCGCAGGATCAACCACGCGGGATGTCCAACCAGACCGACTCAAGGTGAGCGTCACGAAGGACGGTCCTCTTGGGTTTTCTAATGCCTGGTTTTTCTGGTGTTAGGGATGGCTGGCGAGAACGGGTAGCAGCACGGTGAGAATGCGCTACAGCCCCGCGCTCGGCTCAATATCGCTCGCGGGTATTGATGCCATCGAGTGGAAAAATCGGCCGTCGAACCTCTGTGAAATCCACCTGCGAGTAGTCTGACGTACATACCCCGACTCCGGCACACTCGACGGTCTCCCGCACCAGGGGCTTGAAACCGACACGGTAGTGGATTCTGCTTTTCAACATCAGAAACCTGCGGCTGGTCGGCTCGATGCCCAGCGCTCGAAAACAGCCCGGGTCGAACGGTTCAATGTGGCGGGAGACGACCACGATGTCGACTGAGCCGACGCTGAGCACCCCGGCAAGCCCCATATTCATCGTCAGTCCCCGCGACATCGCAACGGTAGCGGGAAATCGACCGTCTGACAGAAGCTTTACGCGGCCCCGTAGTTCCAGCGGGGCGCTTTGTACTTCGAGCGCGGGCATGGGCAGCTTACCGCCGAGCGAGACGGCAACCTCGTTGCCAACACCGGCGGCCACCATCTGCTGAACTACCGCGGGATCATAGAAGCCAAACACGGCCACATCATCGAGCCGCTGACGCAAAATCTCGGCAAGCACCTCGGTGGTGTCCATGGTGCCGCCTGATGCAGTGTTGTCGTAGTGATCGAGCAGCAACACAGGTCCCTCGTCGCTCGCGAGCGACTTGGCCCGTGCCACTGAATCCTCGAGAGGTTCGGCTGTGTACACAAAGGATTCACGATCTGCCCATGCCTGATCGAGCAATTCGTCACGCCATTGCTCAGCCAGGGCCAGGTCATCGTCCGTTACGACGACAACCGATAACCCTGCGTTGTGAATGTCTGCGTGAGGAAACCCGGTGAAGAGGCTCACCGCAAGCGCGCCCGAAGCTTCCATCGTCATCACGCGTTCCTGCAGTTCACGGTTGGGAAAATCATCGGTGCCCTGGCGCATGACGTGCGGCAACATCGGCGCATTGCCCCACACCATCGTCGGCTTGCAGTCACCAGCGATGGCTTTGAGCAGCAATCGGCCACCGCGTAACGCCGTAGAGTCCATGTCGATGTGCGGATAGGTGTGATAGCCACAGACAATGGTAGCCAACTCGACAATGGCCGGGTATAGATTCGCGTGCATATCGAGGGCCACCGCAATGGGAATATCCGGGGCGACCGCCCGGATACGCCGCAGCAGTTCGCCTTCGCCATCCTCGTGCGAGCGGGTCACCATGGCTCCATGCAGATCCAGCAGCATCGCATCGCAGCCGTTTTGCGCCGCGGCCACGATCTTGCCCGTGATGTACTCGTACGCAGCGTCCTCCACCGGCCCTGAAGGTTGCGCACCGGCGACAACGGGGATAGTCACGTCAACTGCGAATTCCGCTGCCGCCTGCAGATAGCCGCCCATGCAGCTCGCAGTACCCGTGTAGACCCGCTCGGCCGCTGGACCTTCCAGCGGCTTGTCCCTGCTGCCAGAAAACCGCGCAAGATCCGTGATTACGGGAGAAAACGTGTTCGTTTCGTGGCTCATCTGAGCGATGACGACGTGCATGCTAAATGCCCCCAACGGGCTTGTGATCAGGGCCGATGCTCAGACCCTGTGTTCAGGCTTGTGTCCGGCCTGTTTTCAGGGCTTGTAAGCCCAGACGAAGTTGTCTCGATTCGGCATCACGACTTCGGGCAGGACACGGGCGTCCATAACAGCCTCGTCGTCGACTATGCCGTTGATGTAGAGCAGGTAGGCGGTAAGCGAGTAGATCTCATCATTGCTGAGCGATCCCGGCTCCGCGTAGGGCATCGCGCGGCGGATGTAGTCGAACAGGGTAGTCGCATATGGCCAGAAACTACCGATCGTTTTCACCGGGGCACGAGTGGCGAGCGAACCATGGCCGCCCGCAAGCCTGTCGTTGAGAGCGCCTTCGCCCTCAGCGCCGTGGCAGGCAAAACACTGCTCAGTGTACAGTCGCATGCCCTGTGCCACGCTGCCCGATCCAACAGGCAGTCCGGTTCCATCGGGCATCACTGTCAGATCGTAAGCAGCAACTTCCGCACCGCTTGCGAGCGTGCCGAGATTGGGCGACTCGGCCGCATGGACGAGCGTGCCGAACGCAATCGCGAGCAATCCGCCAACGGTTTTAGACGTAAACATTATTGACCTTGCCGGCTTCGCCCACGCGCCAGGCTTGAATCGCGTTGTAGTGATAGAAAGCACCGGCAGCACGATTGCTCATCAGCGATTTACGCGTGGGTTGAACCGCGCCCGTCTCGTCGACCGCCCGGCTCAAAAGCACACCTGGAGACCCATCCCAGCGCCAGGCGGAGGTGAACCGGGTGAGTGATTTGGGCAACACCAGATCGTCCAGTGCCGCCTGCACCCACGACTTGCCGCCATCGGCGGACACATCGACGCGCCTGATTCGACCGTTACCCGACCAGGCGATACCTGCAATCTGGTAAAGCCCGGGACCCTGCATAGCCAGACCCGGTGACGGGCTCGTGATGACCGATTTGACGGCCATCGGGAAGGTAAACAGCAGCGAAGATCCATCGGGCTGCAGATCCGAGTATTTGGACGTTTCATCCTTCGTCATCGCCGGTTGCGCGGTGACATTGATTCGGCGCAGCCATTTCACGCTCATGTTGCCTTCCCAGCCCGGCAGGAAGAGTCGCGCCGGGTAGCCATTTTCCGGCCGCAATCGCTCACCGTTTTGATAGAGCGCGACGATGGCATCATCCATACCCTTGGCCAGCGGCACGCTCCTGCTCATCACCGACGCATCCGCACCCTCGGCGATGAGCCAGCGCGCAGCAGGCAGCACCCCGGCCTCATCGAGCAACACGGCTAACGGCACTCCACCCCATTCACTGCCGGATACCAGGCCGTGTAATTCGCCGCAGCTGAGCTGAGGTGGATCGGCTGCGAGCAACGTACCACTATTGCCCGAGCATTCCAGAAACTGCAGGCGGGAGACGATGGGATAGCGCGCCAACGCGTCCATAGTGAAAAGTAGAGGTCGCTTCACCAGACCGTGGATCAAAATGTTGTGGCTGGCCGGATCAATCTCAGGAACACCAGCGTGGTGACGTTCGAAATGCAATCCGCTCGGGGTCACAATGCCATGGAGGTGCTCCAGCGGTGAGCGCGAAGCACCACTGCCCGTAGTCCCCCGCTGTGAGCCTATACCGATTCGCTTTACATTTGCTTCGGCGGGAGCCGGTGAGCCGTACTCACTCATGCCCGGACCTGGCGAGCGCATGTGCCCAGGGCGTGCCGCGGAAGCGGGTACTGCCTGCATGAGCGCAATGCCACCGGCTGCACCAAGTCCAGCTTTGACAAAACTTCGCCTGCCCAGCAAGCCGTTGCCTGCCGCAGGTAGCAGCTCAGTGATGCCGGCGCGCAGTTTGCCGCCGCTGTGTTCCTGCGTGACAGTAGTATCGTGTTCGGACACAGGACCCTCCCCTCCCGGCGATCGCTGCTCAATGGTAGTCGCTTTTGCAACCGTGTGACATCCAACGCAGTGGCGGGTATTGGGGCGACTTGTCCGCTCAGCCGGGCAATCGTAACCTTGCGGATCAACCGTACTGGAACGATGGATGCGCTGGTGAAGATCGAGGCCGTACTGTTTGATGCGGACGGGGTCGTGCAGAGACCATCAGCACAGTGGCAACCGGCCCTGGAAGCGCTGGCAGGTCACCCGGAGCGGGTCGGCGCGTTTCTTGCCGAGATCTTCGCCGCCGAAAAACCCAGTTTGACCGGACAGGCCGAATTTTCCACTGCGCTGTCAGAAGTCCTCGCACGTTGGGGCATCGACCTGCCGGTGGCCGAGGTTCTGGAAATCTGGACGATGATCGAGCCGAGTGTCGATATCATCTCGGTAATCGAATCGTTGGATGTTCGTTGCTGTCTTGCTACCAATCAGCAACGTCACCGCGCGGAATACATGTCGCGAGAGTTGCACTACGCCGATCTTTTTGAGGATCTTTTCTATTCATGTCATCTTGGCGTCATGAAACCGTCCGCCAGGTACTTTCTCGAAGTGGCCAGGAGGCTCGATATTCTTCCGGTAAATCTGCTTTTTCTGGACGACAACAGGACCAACGTGGAGGCCGCCGAGTCCATCGGCCTGAACGCTGTCGTTTTCGACCAGCAGCATGGCGGAAATCGCCTGCGTGAAATATTGCAGTCGTTCAATATAGACTGCTAGATAGCCGGGCGGCTCTTCGTCT
>JAPUFN010000317.1 GCA_027293665.1 Gammaproteobacteria bacterium
AAGGTGAAGTATGGTTGCAACCGTTACAGACTATGATCGAATTCCGCGGATCCTGCGGCTCAATATCGCTGGCCATCCAGTCGATTGGGTGAATTGGCAGGAGGCGGTATGTCTGTACGCTCGTGAAATCGTCGTGTGGACCATGGGTGATCCGGTTTTGCGGATCCGCGGCGGACATTCGCGAATCGACAGTATGCAATCACATGTCGACATTCACAGCATCGTGGCTTGCCAGGGCAAAGTCATGCCAGCCGCCCGTGCCATTCCCCCGCTAACCAACGAAGCCCTCTTCAGGCGTGATCTCAACGTTTGTCTTTATTGTGGAAAAACGTTCGCAGATGGTGGCTTGACTCGAGATCATGTAGTACCCACATCGCGCACGGGACGTGACAGTTGGGATAACGTGGTCGCGGCATGCAAAAGATGTAATCACCACAAAGGCAATCGGATACTCGAAGAAAGCAACATGCAGTTGCTGGCGCTGCCCTATGTGCCAAATTTTGCAGAGTACCTCGCGTTGACCAACAGCGGCCGGATCCTTGGCGATCAGATGGACTTTCTGAAAAAGAGTTTCGGCGCCAACAGTCGTTTGTTGAAGCAGTAATCGGTCGATTCGATAATCGAGGTGTTCTACCTTGCCGCGGACACTGCATGATCGGCCAGCACCCGAGCAACGCAACAGGTGATTCGCTTGCCTGTTTCTATTTCGAGAAACTCGTTCGGGCCGTGTGCGTTTGATTTTGGTCCGAGCACTCCGGTCACCATGAATTGCACTTCCGGATAAGCATCTCCCAACATTTTCATAAAGGGGATGGTGCCGCCCATACCCATGTACATGGCTGGCTTACCGAAAAACTGGAGAGATGCGTCGGCCATCGACTGTTCGAGCCAGGCTGCGAGTTCTGGTGCGCACCAGCCGGTTTGCGGATGCTCGAGTTCGAAGTTGACGCTGGCCTGGTGTGGCGGGTTGCTTTCAAGCACCGACTTGATCGTCTCGGCAGCAGCATCAGCATCGAGGGTGGGTGGCAGGCGGAACACGAGCTTTGCGCTGGTATTCGGGCGTAGCGTGTTGCCCGCATCCCCGACCTCGGGTGCCCCACTGAGCCCTACTGTTGCAAGGCTCGGCCGCCAGGCATTGTTGAGCAGCAGTTCAATCGTATCGTCCAATTCCGGCTGCATACGCTCACTCCAGGGGAAACGATCTACCACGGTGCGGCCAAGCACCTGAGCGACATGCTGGAATTGCTGTTGTGCAGATGCCGGGATATCTACGTACAGAGCCTTGTGCAGTTCTCCACTGCCAGGATTTTCCACTCGATCGAAGAGTTGCCGCAAGATCCGGAAGCTCGAGGGCACGATGCCGCCCGCGGCACCGGAATGTTGTCCTTCGGTGAGCACCTCGACGTTGAGCGTCCCCGGCAGCATGCCGCGCAACGAAGTCGTGATCCAGAGCTGATCGTAGTTGCCGCACTCCGCGTCCAGGCACACCACCAGATCCGGTTGGCCGATTCGTTCTGCGAGAGCATCGACGTAAAAAGGTAAATCGAAACTGCCACTTTCTTCGCACCCTTCGATGAGCACCACGCACCGAGCGTGCGGCACCCCTTGCGATTGCAGTGCGGCGATTGCGGTCAACGAACCAAAAAGCGCATACCCATCGTCCGCACCGCCGCGGCCGTAGAGCTTGCCGTCGCGTAAGACTGGCTCCCAGGGAGACAAACCTTCCTCCCACCCGGAAAACTCTGGCTGTTTATCGTAGTGACCGTAGAGGAGGACGGTGTTTTCGCAATCCGCGGTTGCTGGGATTTCGCAGAAGAGAACAGGCGTGCGCCCAGGCAGGGAAACGACTTCACGCGACAATCCGGTAACCTGCGCCGACTCGCACCAGGCATCGAGGAGTTCCACGGCTTTTTGCATGTGGCCGTTGGCCTCCCAGCCCGGATCGAACATCGGCGACTTATTGGGTATCCGAACATAGTCGCAAAGCGTGGGCACGATGCTCTCATCCCAGCGCTCGTTTATGAATTTGCTGATCGATTCCGTGTGAATGCTCATCTGCCACTCCACTGCCTGTTCAGTCGAAACCTTTGATGCAATCGTAGCCATACAGCCAATCGAGTGCTTGCATGCTCATTTCCGGCAGGAAGCGATTGGTCAGGGCCCATTTGATGTTTCTGCGCCAGATATCGCTTCGCCCGCCCGTTAATAAATCGGCTGCAGCGATGATGGCCTCGCGCCTAAGTTTTTTCACCCTCGGCAGCCGGTAGCGCTGATAGTCTGAAAACCCTTCAGCCGGACTTTCTTCCCACCGCTCCATCATTGTGCCCAACACCCAGGCGTCTTCAATGGCGGCGCAGGCTCCCTGGGTCGAATAGATGGGCAATGGATGACAGGCGTCACCCAGCAGGGCAACTTTGCCTGCGTACCAGTACTCCAGCGGTTCGCTGTCAATTACGGTGTGGTTGCAGGTGTCGGTGACTTTCTCCATACATTCCTGCAACCGCGGGTGCCAGTTGTGGAGTGCTGCTTGAATT
>JAPUFN010000318.1 GCA_027293665.1 Gammaproteobacteria bacterium
GTGAAGTGTCTCACGCATGAGCTGTGGACCGATTTGTCCGAGGAGATCGATAATTTTCTCGGCAGCATCACGCTTGGCAGCCTGGTCGAGCGCAGCGACATCCAGTATGTGGCCCAGCGACAGGATCTGATGTTGATTCAGACACACCAGCGGTGATGCAGCAGCCGACCTCGATCAGACTGCACGGTTCTTTCGGCAAGTAACCGCGCGCCAGCTGCACGCTGGCTCGCGCGCTGGCAACTTCGCGACGACAACTACACCAGGGCAACCCCACCAGACAACCGGTGATGAAAGATACTCGAAAAAGATGAGCAGTGACTTGAGCAGTAACGACAGTAGCAAACCGCCCTCGGCAGCCGGTTCGACCGAGGCCTGGCGCGCTGAGAAGGGCCGCAAGGCCGTATACCTGGACTACGCCGCAACGACGCCGGTCGATCCGCGGGTGGCGCAGAAAATGAGTGCGTGCCTGCTGGTGGAGGGAAATTTCGGCAATCCAGCGTCCCACTCGCACGTCTACGGTTGGCAGGCTGACGAAGCGGTTGAAGAAGCCAGAACACAGGTCGCCGCACTACTCAATGCCGATCCGAGGGAAATCGTCTGGACTTCCGGGGCGACCGAATCAGACAATCTGGCGCTCAAAGGCGTGGCCGACAACGCTACCCGCCGCCACATCGTGACCAGCGCGATCGAGCACAAGGCCGTGCTCGATACGTGTGAATATCTCGCTCAGAAAGGATTTGAGATCACCTATCTGGAGCCGGGGCGCGATGGCATTATTGCACCTGAGCAGGTCGCAGAGGCTCTGCGCACGGACACGCTTATCGTTTCGATCATGCATGCGAACAACGAAATCGGAGTTGTCAACGATATCGCTGCGATCGCTCAGGTCTGTCGGGATGCGGGAGTGCTGATACACACCGACGCCGCACAGAGTGCTGGTAAGGTGCCGATCGATGTACAGACCATGCCGCTGGATATGATCTCGCTGTCCGCACACAAAATTTACGGCCCCAAAGGTATGGGTGCACTTTATGTGCGCCGTGAGCCACCGGTGAAGCTCAGCCCGCTGATTCATGGTGGTGGACACGAACGCGGTATGCGTTCCGGCACGCTTGCCACGCATCAGATCGTCGGTATGGGAGAGGCGAGCGCAATCCTCACGCGGGACATGGTGGGCGAAAATGAGCGCATTCTCGGGTTGCGTCAGCGCTTGTGGTCGCACCTTTTACAGATTCCCGGAGTCTCGATGAATGGCAGCGAGTCGCAGCGATTGCCCGGCCTGCTGAACGTGGGCTTTGCAGGGGTCGATGGCGAAACGTTGCTGCTTGCCCTGGACGATGTGGCGCTCAGTAGCGGCTCGGCGTGTACTTCCGCGAGTGTCGAGCCGAGCTATGTTCTACGGGCCATCGGCGTACCCGAAATACTGGCGCATGCGTCATTGCGGTTCACAGTGGGGCGCTACACGACGCAGGATGATGTCGACTACGTGGCGACCCGGGTGGCGCAGGTTGTGCAGACGCTGCGCGACCGACCGGCGGCCCTGGGTGGGTAGCGTGAGGATGAACCTGCATGACCTGAATGTCGCGCGGGCTGCCTGAATCGACTAAAACCACAACTCGCTGCCCACAAGCATTTGATCTTATCGCTAAACGCGTATAATACGCGCCCGCTGGCAGGTGCCAATCTTTGATATATCAAACACTTATCAAGCAGATAGGTAGTTCTTGTTGTGTTGCTTGTTGCGTTGAATAGTTATATCGAATCGGAGAAATTCATGGCGGTAGAGCGTACGCTTTCCATTGTTAAGCCGGATGCTGTAGCGAAAAATCTTGTCGGCGCGATTTATTCGCGTTTCGAAAACAACGGACTTTCAATCATCGCCGCGAAGATGGTGCGGTTGAGTGAGTCCCAGGCAAAGGGCTTTTATGCGGAACACGAAGGTCGGCCGTTCTACAATGACCTTGTGTCCTACATGACCTCGGGTCCGGTTGTCGTGCAGGTGCTGGAGGGTGATGGTGCGGTCAGTGTGAACCGTAAACTCATGGGTGCAACAGATCCACAGGAGGCGGATCCTGGGACCATCCGTGCGGATTTTGCTGAATCCCTCGACGCAAATGCAGTACACGGATCGGACTCAACGACTTCAGCGGCGCGGGAGATCGAGTACTTCTTCAGTGGCGAAGAACTCTGTACCAGAGGCTGATGGCCGAATGTCAGACGATACCTTGATCAACCTATTCAATTTACCTCGCGAGCAATTTGAGTCGTTGTGCGCGCAAATCGATGGCAAGCCCTACCGCGCACATCAGATGATGAAGTGGGCGTACCATCAGCGTGAACTCGATTTTGGCCGGATGACGAATCTTTCCAAAACGTTTCGCACCTGGCTGAATGAACATGCGGAGTTCAAACCGCCGGAGGTCGTGCAACGTCTGGATTCGGTCGACGGCACGATCAAGTGGCTTGTTAGAGCCGCCGGTGAAAACTGCGTCGAAACGGTATTGATCCCGGAGCGCGGTCGCAACACTCTGTGCGTTTCTTCCCAGGTTGGGTGCATGCTGGATTGCGCGTTCTGCTCGACCGGTAAACAGGGCTTCAACGGCAATCTAAGCACCGCGGAGATAGTCGGTCAGGTGTGGCTTGCCGATCAGGTACTGCGCGAGCGAGGTGAAAGCGTTACCAATGTGGTTCTGATGGGCATGGGTGAACCGCTGCTGAATTTCGACGCCGTCATGGCCGCAACCAGACTAATGCTGGACGATCTGGCCTTTGGCATCTCCAAACGCCGGGTCACGGTGAGCACGGCGGGCGTTGTACCAGCTATTTACGAGATGGCTAAACTCACGGACGTTTCTCTAGCCATCTCGTTGCACGCGCCAACTGATGAATTGCGCAATCAGCTGGTGCCACTGAATCGTAAATATCCCATCGCCGATTTACTCGCGGCTTGTCGCCACTATGTGGGTGGGTTGGGTGAAAAGCGGACGTTGACAATGGAGTACACGCTCCTCAAAGGTGTCAACGATCAGCTGGAGCACGCGAGACAGTTAGCCAAATTGTTGCGGGACGTTCGTTGCAAGATCAATCTGATCCCGTTCAATCCATTTCCGGCTGCCGGATTTGAGCGGCCGGACGAACGCTCGGTGCGGACATTTCAGAGCTATCTGATCAATGCGGGCTACGCAACGATGTTGCGGACGACCCGTGGTGAGGACATTAACGCGGCATGCGGCCAACTCGTCGGCCAGGTGATGGACCGCACGCGACGCAAGGAACGGTATCTGGCCAGAGTACGTGCGCAAGAGGTCGCATAGATGCATAGGAGTTCGCATGAATAAACAGGGATTTTTACTGTGTCGGACATGGCGGTGGGTTGGACTCGTTATCTGGGTCTTACTGATGGCAGGCTGTATTACGACATCCACCGGCGGGCTGCCGGCACCGGCTTCTGATGCGATACGCGTGAAAGCTCAGCTCGATCTGGCACGTGGCTATCTGGAAAATCGCCATTTAGAACGGGCGAGGGTGCCGATCAATAGAGCCCTGTCCATCGACTCGAAGTCAGTGGAGGCCCATGTGCTGCTTGCGCTACTCAACGAGGCTGAAAGTGATCCAGTGCTTGCGGAGAAGCACTACGAACTTGCGCTCAAGTACGACCGCGCGAATTCTCAGGCGCTCAACAACTATGGGAGTTTCCTCTACGGCCAGGAACGCTATCTGGAATCCGTTGACGTCCTGCGAAGGCTGGTGCGCGATGCCGACTATCACGCACGCAGTCAGGCTTATGAAAATCTCGGACTTGCTGAGCTCAAAATTGGCGAATCTGAGCGAGCAGAAGGGGCATTCCTGCGATCGTTGCAGTTGAATTTCACCCAGCCGAGATCGAGCCTCGAGCTTGCTGATATTGCCTACACGGGTGGTGATTTTGTCAAGGCACGGGATTTCTATGACAGCTTCCGGACTCAGTCCAGACAGACGCCGCGCACTCTGTGTCTGGGTATGAAGATCGCCCAAACGAGCCACAACACCGATGAGATGGCCAGCTACGCTCTGGCGTTGAACAATCTCTTCCCGGAATCCGCCGAAGCCAAAAACTGCGAGGTGCCCAGGTAGTGCGGCAGCCTGTCGGCACGCATGGAATCACGAGTGAGTGACGACGCCACTGCGCCGGGCGCAATACTGGCAACGGCGCGGGAAAGCCTCGAGGTCACCGTGCGTGAGGTCGCCGATGCGTTGAATCTGCCGAACAAGGTCATCGAAGCGATGGAGACGGACGATTACGAAAATCTGCCGGCGGCCGTGTTCACTCGTGGCTATCTTCGCTCGTATGCCCGCTTGCTCGATCTCGATGAGGAAGAGGTCATTGCTCATTATCCGCACGGTACGGATGAATCGATCACCACTGAAGTGGTAGTTGTGAACCCGGCCGAGGAATGGATTCGGCAGCATCCCTTATGGGTGCTTGGATCCGGCGGCGCCATTGTCCTGATAGTGATCGTCGTAGTGACAATCTGGCTGTGGGCAAATGATGATGCGGCATCTTCCGCCGGGGTCGCCAACCAATCGGTCGCCGAACTCGCAGGGGCAGGGGTTGTGGCCGCAGCGGACGCGCTCGAAGCGGACGCGTTAGAAACGGACGCGCTCGAAGCAGGTGCAGCGCTCGAACGATCGCGGGTGAGCGTTCGTGCTCAAGGCACCTCGCAACAAGATGCCGTAGAAATAGTCGATATTCGAGCTCGCGACGATTCGCCAACGGCTGCAGCTTCGGATCGGCCGGGCCAGCTCCCCGTGACACCCCGCGCGGCAAGTCCGCCAGCTTCTGGCGCGGCACCGACCACCGGTCTGGCGGGTCAGCGTGATCGACGAATCACCGCATTTGGTGATGACGTGCTCGAATTTCGGTTTACTGAAGAGTGTTGGGTGGAGATCAAATCCAACACGGGCAGGAATCTCTACAGCGATCTCAGTCGCGCGGGCCAGACGTTGCGCCTGACTGGCGAAGGCCCGTTTCGGATATTACTTGGTTATGCACCCGGCGTTCGGCTTGCCTACAACGATGAATCAGTGGCGCTCGGGCCACATACCCGCAACAACGTTGCGACTCTGGTCCTGGGGCAGTAGTCGTGGTTCAGTCGATCAGAGGCATGCGTGATGTATTGCCCGAAGCCGCCAGACGTTGGCGGGTGGTTGAAGATACTTTGCGCCGGGTACTCGCTGGCTTCGCCTATGAGGAAGTCCACCTGCCCTTGTTGGAATTTACTGAACTCTTCAGCCGCGGAGTGGGTGAAGCCACCGACATCGTCGCGAAGGAGATGTATTCACTCGAAGATCGCGACGGCACGGGCATTACACTGCGACCAGAAGGAACTGCCGGTTGTGCCCGGGCATTGCAACAAGCTGGCCTGCTCTTCAACCAGACGCAGCGTGTTTTCTACACCGGACCGATGTTTCGCTATGAACGGCCACAGAAGGGCCGCTACCGCCAGTTTGCACAGATTGGCGCGGAGGTTTTTGGCCTGGCCGGACCCGATGTTGACGCGGAGCTGTTAGCGCTGAGCTGGAACTTCTGGCAGGCGCTGGGGATTGAATCGCAGGTCACCCTGGAGTTGAATACGCTCGGCTCGGCGCAATGCCGTGCAGATTACCGCCGGGCGCTGGTCGACTATCTAACGCCGCAGGCGAAGGCTCTGGATGAGGACAGTCAGCGCAGGCTCACCAGCAATCCGCTGCGAATTCTTGACAGCAAATCAGCGCAGACCCGGGAAATTCTGGTAAACGCACCGAGTCTTCCGGATTACATCGATACGGCAAGCCGCGATCACTTTGCCAGGCTCTGTGAACTGCTCGAGCAGCTGGGCATCGGCTGGACGCACAATCCGCAGCTCGTCCGCGGCCTGGATTACTACACCCATACGGTCTTCGAATGGGTCACGGCGGCGCTCGGCGCACAAGGCACTATTTGTGCAGGCGGCCGCTACGATGGTCTGGTGGAACTGATTGGTGGTAAGCCGACTCCCGGTGCCGGGTTCGCGCTGGGTTTAGAACGCGTGATACTTCTGACAGAAAATCATGGATATCTGGCTGAACAGGATTTCTCGACAGCATCCGACGTATATTGCTGCGTGCTCAACGCCGCCGATCAGGGTTGGGCTATGTCCGTCGCGGCCAACTTGCGGCAGGCTCAGCCGAACCTGCGAGTGCGCGTGCATGCCGGGGGTGGCAAACTGAAAAATCAACTCCGGCGGGCTGACCTCTGCGGTGCATCGTGGGCCCTGATCATGGGTGAAGATGAAGTTGCGAATAATCAGGTCACAGTAAAGTCGTTGCGCGACGCTACCGCGCAACGCACGGTTGCAATCTCGGCGTTGGCTGAACTACTGAAGTAAAACCGGGACCACCCCGCAGGCGCACGGGGACCCGTCGCAGAAAACAAGGCGCGAAGTACACATTCAGGAGGTAGGAGTGTCAGATTATCTGACTGACGAAGAACAAATTGCCAGGTTAAAAACCTGGTGGGACGAAAATGGCTTGATCCTCGTCACTGCGATCGTGTTGTCGATTGGCGGATTCGTCGGCTGGCGCTGGTACGACGATTACCGTACGGAGACGATTGCCCGAGCATCTGACCTCTACGAGGACTTCCTTGCCGCCGAACCGGCTGCGCGCGCGACCATCGTCGCAACCATTGGTCAGGAATCATCCCAGAGCAGTTACCATACTCTGGTGATACTGCGCCAGGCAGGTGAGAGCATCGACGCAGAGAACTACGAAGAGGGCGCGGAGTATTTGCGCCGGGTGATTGAACTTGCACCCGATCGGATTCTGCTTGATCTGGCGAGACTGCGTCTTGCTCGGGTATTGCAACAGCTCGACCGTTCGGAAGATGCTTTGAGCACCCTGGCCGCTGTGCGCAGCGAGGGTTATCGAACCCAGGTTGCGGAACTCAAAGGCGACATACATCTCGCACGGGGTGAGCGCGCTCTGGCGCATGAGGCCTACAGTTCTGCGTTGGCGGAAGTCAACAACGGTGTGCAGACAGCTCTTCTGGAAATCAAAGTGGCGGACACCGCTGATGCTGATGACTCGTAACTGGATATTTCTACTCCTCTCGGCGCTGTTGCTCGGTGGTTGCAGCTGGTTCACCTGGCTGCCTTGGGTTGACGGCGACGATGATGAGGAGGACTCGCTGGAACCTGCCTCTCTCGTCAAATTTGACGCCGAGGTGAATATAAAGCGTGTCTGGAAAGCGGGTGTCGGAGAAGGGTTGGGACGTAAATACCTGAGATTGAATCCGGTCGTTCTGGCCGATCGCATATACGCAGCAGACGGCTATGGTCGGTTGCAGGCGCACGACCGGTTCACCGGTAAGCGCCTGTGGCAGGCTCAGATCGCCACCGAAGGTGGCGGCTTTTGGAGCGGGTTTAATTTCATCGATCGCACAGATACGAGCTTCGTCAGCGGCGGCGTCGGAGCCGGCGGAGGTAACGTGCTGCTCGGCACAACCGATGGTGAAGTAATTGCCTTTTCTGCGGCTGATGGCAGTGAGAGATGGCGTGGTTCAGTCGGCAGCGAAGTCCTCGCAGCCCCAGTGGTGGGTGATGACCTCGTGTTCGTCCAGTCGATCAATGGCCGGCTGATTGCACTTGAGCAGGACAGTGGTGAAATCCGTTGGAGTTTCGATAATCAGGTGCCCGTGCTGACGTTACGTGGGACTGCAGAACCCGTATTCGACAGTGGCGTCATCTACGCAGGCTTTGCCAACGGAACTATCAGCGCGTTGCGTGCGGAAAGCGGGGAGCCCATCTGGGAACATCGAGTGATGCTTCCCGAAGGTCGCTCCGAGTTGGACCGAATGGTCGATGTTGATTCTTCGCCGCTGGTGCGTGGCCAACTGATTTATTGCGTTGCCTACCAGGGTAAGATGAAAGCGATACGCCGTAGCGACGGCCAGAGAGTGTGGGAATTGGATCTCTCGAGTCATCTCGATCTGGGCGAAGGCTACGGCCAGATCTATGTCGTCAACGAAAAAGACGCAGTTGTGGCGATCGATCAGCAAAGTGCCCAGGAGGTGTGGCGCCAGGATGCTCTGTATCTGCGCAGGCTCTCAAGCCCGCTCGCCTTCAGCAACTATCTCGCCGTTGGTGACAGTGAAGGCTATCTTCACATACTCGCGCAAAGCGATGGCCGTTTCCTTGCTCGGCGCAAACTCGATGGTGATGGTCTGAGATCCGGTATGACCTACATCGATGGCACCTTGTATGTTCTGGGAAATTCCGGGTCGTTGCACGCATTGGAGATTACCGTCCGGTAATTGCAGCAGTTGTGAACGCGCTGCCAACCCTGGCTCTTGTGGGTCGACCCAATGTGGGGAAGTCCACGCTATTCAACAAACTGACCCATCGGCGTGACGCGTTGGTTGCGGATGTGCCAGGATTGACCCGCGACCGGCGTTACGGCCGGGCTCACATCGATCAGCACCTGGTGACGCTGATCGATACCGGTGGGTTGCGTGGCGAGTTCAGTGAGCTGACACCGGCGCTGGAACAACAAGCGGAGTTTGCGCTCGAAGAAGCAGATGGTGTGTTGTTCATGGTCGATGCCCGGGACGGTTTGACCGCGGCGGATCAGGAAATCGCGGACAGAATTCGTAAGTTGGGCAAACCAGTTCTGCTCATCGCGAACAAGATGGATGGCGTCGACCACAACGAGGCGATCGCGGATTTTTCGACACTGGGTTTTGCCGATTCGCTTTACATTTCCGCAATTCATCTTCGGGACCTTGCGCCATTTACCGAGTGGCTGGACAAGACACCGCTCACCGAGACTACGGATTCTGAGGGTGCTGATGAAGACCCGGATGCGATTCGCGTGGCAATCATTGGTCGACCGAATGTCGGTAAGTCAACGCTCACGAATCGACTCCTCGGGGAGCAGCGGCAGCTGGTGTTCGATGCCCCGGGGACCACACGTGATTCCATTGCTGTGCCGTTCACGAAGGAAGGTAAATCCTTTCTCCTGATCGATACTGCCGGAGTTCGACGCAAGGGCCGGGTCGAGGGCGTTGCCGAAAAATTTTCTGTCGTCAAAGCTCTTCAGGCAATTGAAGAAGCTCATGTCGTGATCCTTGTTATGGATGCGCGCGAAGGGGTCGTCGATCAGGACCTGCATCTAGTGAGCTACGCAGTCGAGGCGGGTGCTGGTGTGCTGGTAGCGCTCAACAAGTGGGACGGGTTGAGTTCCTATGAGAAAGCGACGGCCAACACCATGCTGGATCGAAAACTCAACTTCGCTCCGTGGATACCGGTTCTACATATTTCTGCGCTGCACGGTTCTGGCGTGGGTCTGTTGCTTAAAGAAATCGAATCCATTTTTACGGCGGGCGCCTTTGACTTCAGCACCACGTTTCTGACTAAGCTCTTGATTGGATTCGTCGAGGCGCATGCGCCACCGGCGGTGAGGGGGCGCGCGGTTAAACTCCGTTTCGCGCACAAGGCGGGAGCTCACCCGCCGCGAATTGTCATCCATGGCAACCAGACGAAATCGGTGCCCGCGAGCTATATGCGCTATCTGGAAAATGGTTATCGCCAGGCCTGTCGACTGGTCGGCAATCCTGTCCACATCGTGCTCAAAACGGGCGAGAATCCCTATGCCGGGAAGAAGAACCCACTCACCAGACGCCAGCGCTTGCGCCGCAAACGGGTGATGCGGCACAAGGGTCGGTAACACACTGACGGCGCCCGTTCTCCAGCGAGGCGTTGCGGTTTCACTCAGTCGTTGGGAAACAATTCCAGCAACTGCACCGGATCAACCCGGTGACCGTTGAGGCTCACCGACCAGTGCAGATGTGGCCCGGTCGCCCGGCCGGTCGCGCCGACAAGTCCGATTGTGGTCCCGCGGTCGACTTTGTCACCTGCGTGGACGGTGATTTCGCTCATATGACAGTACATGGTGATGAGACCGCCGCCGTGATCGAGAAACACGGTGTTGCCATTGAAGAAAAAATTTCCGGTGAGGCTGACTTCCGCTGGTGTTGGCGCCTTTATGGGGGTTCCGGTAGTTGCCGCGATGTCCAGACCGCTGTGCGGATTACGTGGCTGATCGTTGAGGATTCGCCTGCGGCCAAACGGACTGGAAGTCACGCCGTCCACGGGCTTGACGAATGGCGCAAGCGAATGCTGCAGCGGACTGAATCGAATGTACTGTTCACGCATTTGTGCACTTTCGACTCGAATGCGCTCGAGGTCCTGTGAATTCGGATTCACCATCCGGGGATTGTCGATCGTGAGTCGTTGCTCCGGGTATTGCTTTGCAGAGACATGAAAATGCCTGGTTTCGACTGTGTCGTCTGCATAGCGCAGCAGCAATTCGTGTTCACCGGTTTGCGCAGACAACGGGATTCCCACCACCGCCACCGAATTGACGATCAGCACTGGCACGTTGAGATACTCGGCGCGCACGATGCCTTCGGCTAACGGGTGTAGATACAAACCGCCCGGGACGGTCTCGACAGCCCAGGCGTTTGTGCACAGCCCAATGCCAAGGCTGCAGCAGAGCAGGATACGCACGAATCTTTGCGGTCTATTCATCGGCTTTCTCAGTCCCCCGGGGTAGTTGGGGGTGGCTCACTCGTGAGTGAAATTTCGGGGAGCCGGTTGTCTTCATCAAGTTTTTCGACGCTGAGTTCCAACGCGCCATCGTGCAGGTGGGCAGTGAGTGCGGCACCGATGCTCACCTGTCGCACGGATGTTACTGCATTGCCGATCGAGCCGGCTTCGGCGCTTGTCAAAACAGCGTAGCCCCGGCTCAGGGTTGCCAATGGGCTCACGGCCTGCAGCGCCCGCGCGGAACCGGCCAGGGAGAGTTCCAGGCGCCTGGTGGTTTGCCGAGCGGTGCGGTGAAGTTGCCGGAAGCAGGTGCTGAGGCGTTTTGCGTAGGCGGGCAGTTGCCGTGCCGGTTGCAGTATCTTCAATACGTCCGCAAGCGATTTGAGTCGGCTGCGGTGGTTCGCGAGGGTGTTGCGACAGGCCAGAATGAGCCTTGCCTCGAGGTCGTCTGCCTGCTGCATGCGTTGCGCGAGGATTTGCCGGGGATCAATCAGCCGGGCGCCGAGATGTCCAAGATGGGTTTGTTGGAAGCGTAATTCCTGCAGCAGCACAGTGACCGCTCGCTGCAGGTAACCGCGCAAAAGGCTTTCGAGTTCAACGCTTGCTGGTGTAATGAGTTCAGCACCCGCAGAAGGTGTGGGTGCTCGAATGTCGGCGACGTAATCAGCGATCGTGATGTCGGTCTGGTGGCCGATTGCTGCGACGACCGGGTGAGGGCAGTCGGCAATTGCGCGGGCGACGGACTCCAGATTGAACGCCCACAAATCTTCCAACGAGCCGCCGCCGCGGGTTATCAGCACGACGTCCGTCGTCAAGCGTGACGCTCTTGCCAGGGCGGCAAGAATTTGCGGTTCGGCGGCTGCGCCCTGGACAGCGGTCGGCAACAGAGTCACGGCTAGAGCTGGAAAGCGTCGTTCAATTACGTGCAGCACATCCTGCAATGCTGCACCGGAAGCAGATGAAATTATCGTGAGGTGGCGTGGCAGGGATGGCAGAGTAGCTTTACCCGCGTCATCGAAAAGCCCTTCAGCCGCAAGGCGTATCTTCAACTCTTCGAAAGCAGCGCGCAGCGCGCCTTCGCCTGCCGGTTGCAGCGCATCGACAATGATCTGAAAATCGCCGCGAGCTTCATAGAGGCTTACCCGGCCGCGGATGAGCACCTGATTGCCATTGCGTGGTGGCGGTCGGACATTGCGATTGCGCCCGGCGAACATTGCACAGCGGATTTGCGCGGAGTCGTCTTTCAAGGTGAAGTACCAGTGGCCAGACGCTGGTCTGCTGAAGTTGGATATTTCACCCTCGACCTGGACGATGTTGAACCTCTCTTCGATGAGAAGTCGAGCTTGTCTTGCGAGAGCGCTGACCGTGAAAACCGGTCGTTCAGCGGGTGATTGCATCATCTGAGTTTACATGATCGAGGACCATCGTTAGAATGCCGGTTTTGCGGAGTCCCAAATGTTGCGTATTGCCAATGACGCACTGACCTTCGACGACGTTCTCCTGCTCCCCGCCTACTCAAACGTTCTGCCTTCCGAAGTTTCGCTGGAAACTCGGCTCACAAAAGACATCCACCTGAACATCCCGTTGATGTCCTCGGCCATGGACACTG
>JAPUFN010000319.1 GCA_027293665.1 Gammaproteobacteria bacterium
GTCCAGATCGCCTGCATTACCCTCTTCGCCTGTTGCTGCAAGTGCATCAATTCCGCCCACGCGGACTCGTTTACTGACGCACTCGCGCAGCAGGGTCGCGTTTACCTTCACAACAATCAGGCATTCGCCGGGTCGATGGCCGCCATCAGCGCACGGCTCGCGAGCGGTTTTTCGCGATGATCAAACGCGTCTTGAAACCAGAGGGCATACTCGGCATCGTTACCCCACCGACGTCGTGACTGAGTCCGTCTTCGAACCTGAAATTCGAGGCAGAACTTCCAGGTTCGTTCACAAGTACCGCAAACACTGATCCATGCAAACACTCCACACTTGAAGATTCTCATCATCACCCATTCTCTCGGCGCTGGTGGCACCGAGCGTAACGTCTGCAACATGGCAAACGCCTGGGCTGCAAACACTCGGGAAGTAACTGTGATAACCATCGCATCCGATGAGGACGACTACTATCAGCTCGATGCGGGCGTCCAGCGAATCGCGCTTGATCTCGAACAAATCAGCGTCAATCTGTTGGCCGCGCTGGGAAACAACCTGCGGCGGATATTCTCACTGCGACGTGCGATTCGCCTGGCGCGACCGGACGTCGTTATCGCGATGATGGCAACGAGCGTCTGCCTCGCACGGATTGCCACGCTCGGCCTGCAAATCACCGTTATCGGCTCCGAGCGTATTCATCCACCTACGCTGCCTTTGGGTGCTGTCTGGGAACGGCTGCGTCGATGGTTATATCCAGGCTTGTCGGCCATCGTCGCCCAGACCGAACGCAGTGCAGACTGGCTGCGCAACGAATGCGGGACTGCAAACGTCGTTGTCATTGCTAACTCAATCACCCTGCCGCTACCATCTGGCAAAGCGCCGAGCCTGCCACCCCCGCAGGTGACGCGTGAGCAACACTCGATTCTCGCAGTCGGCAGGCTGGAGACGCAGAAAGGTTTCGACCTGCTGCTCGAGGCTTTCGCACTCCTACGGGTAACACAACCGTTATGGCATCTGATCATACTGGGTGAAGGCTCGGCGCGCGGTGCGCTGGAGCAGCGTGTTGATACACTGGGGCTGAGCACTTGTGTCCACCTGCCAGGTAATGTCGGCAATACCGCTGACTGGTACGACACTGCAGATATTTTCGTCATGAGTTCCCGTTTCGAAGGATTTCCCAATGCACTGATCGAAGCAATGGCGTACGGTCTGCCGGTGGTGAGTTTTGATTGTGAAACGGGCCCGGCAGAAGTGATTGAAGATGGTTCCGATGGATTGCTTGTCAGAAACGGTGATGTACATGCTCTTGCTACCGGACTGGCGACACTCATGAGCGACGAGGCACTTCGACACAAGCTCGCCACGCAAGCCCGGGAAAGCACACAACGATATTCCGCACCCAGGATCACGGCCCAGTGGGACGCATTAATCGACAATTTGCTCAATGAATAACAAAGTTCTCCACGTCATCACGGGGCTTTCAACCGGTGGCGCAGAACGCTACTTGCATCGATTGCTCGAAGCTGGCCTGGCCGAATCTCAGGAGCATCATGTGCTGTCGTTGAACGACGAAGGCTCGCAGGGTGAAGGTATTCGAGCGCTGGGCGTTCCCGTTCATTCGCTCGATCTCAACTCAGGCATCCCAACACCTGCCAGCCTGCAGAAGTTCAACGCAATCGGACACAGCATCAACCCGTCAATCGTGCAGGGTTGGATGTACCACGGCAATCTCGCGGCATACTGGGCTGTACAACGCATGCACCCAAAGCCAATCCAGGTCTGGAACATCCGCTGGTCACTGGATACCCTGCGAGCTGAAAAAGTGCTCACCCGCATCGTTGTCCGGGCAAACCGGTTTTTCTCGTCGCGCCCGGATGTAACCATCTACAACAGTGAAACCGCCCGCAATCAACACGAAGCTTATGGCTTCCGATCGCGCGAGTCGCAAACGATCTACAACGGGTTCGATACATCACTGTTCAAGCCGGATCCTTCTGTACGGGCAGCCGTTCGCCAGGAACTCGGTATCCCCGACGACGCAATTGTCATCGGCAATGCCTCACGGTTGCATCACGCCAAAGGTCACAGAATTTTAGTCGCTGCATTCAAGCGCTGTGCAATTGCGAACCCATCGGTCCACCTCATTCTCGCCGGACCCGCCGTCGACATCGGCAAACAGGAACTCATGTCCTGGTGCGCGGAAATACCCCAGGAACGTCTCCACCTCCTGGGCGAACACAGTGAAATGCACACGTTGCTTACGGCACTGGATGTTTATTGTTCGAGTTCACTGGCAGAAGCGTTTCCCAACTCCGTTGGAGAGGCCATGGCGTGCGGTACTCCATGCGTCGTCACTGATGTCGGTGATTCAGCGCACCTCGTCGGCGACAGTGGCTGGATTGTGCGCGCAAACGACGTAAACCAACTGGCGGCAGGCCTTGCCAGCGCAATCGCCAGACCTCGCCCGGAACTATCGGAACTCGGCGGTCTTGCGCGTGCGCGCATTCAACAGAATTTTCAAATCGCACAAAATGCTGCGCGCTATGCCGATCTCTACACGAACCTGCAGCAAAGGATTACCTGATATATGTGCGGGCCTGACCTATGTGCGGAATAGTCGGCTACTGGTCGCCGCAGCCACTCGATCCCGATCTAATCGAATCAATGTCTGCACGCCTGCAGCATCGGGGACCCGACGACTGCGGGACCTGGAGTGATTCAAACGGACTGGCGTTTGGTCATCAACGACTTTCGATCATCGATCTCTCACGTGCTGGCCATCAACCGATGCTGTCTGCCTGCGAGCGTTATGTCCTGAGCTACAACGGCGAGATCTACAACCACGAAGAAATTCGGGCAAAGCTCGATCAATCAGGCAATGCACCAACCTGGCGCGGGTATTCGGATACGGAGACATTACTGGCGGCGCTGAGCCATTGGGGTATCGACGACACCTTGCAACATCTCAACGGCATGTTTGCGTTTGCCTTGTACGATCGTCGCGACCGTGTGCTCTATCTGGCACGCGACCGGCTTGGCGAAAAACCGCTCTACTATGGTCGCTGCGGAACCAGCTTCGTGTTCGCCTCGGAGCTCAAAGCGCTGAATGTGCATCCAGCCTGGAACGGTCGAGTAGATCGTGAAGCGCTCGCCCTGTATCTGACGCACATGTACGTCCCATCACCCTGGAGTATCTACCAGGACATTCGCAAACTGCCACCAGCGCATATTGTGAAGGTGACGAATTTTGATCAGATCGACGAGCCGTACTGCTATTGGAATTTACGCGAAATCGCAGCATCTGCAGCCACGCAACCGCTGCAACAGAATGATAACGAGCTCTGCGACTCCCTGGATCAGCGCCTGCGCGAAGCGGTGAGTCGCAGGATGGCAGCCGATGTGCCACTCGGCGCTTTTCTCTCCGGGGGAATCGACTCTACCACCGTCACCGCGATGATGGCCGCACAATCGCAGCAACCCGTTCGAACTTTCACGATCGGTTTCCACGAAGCCGGCTTCGATGAAGCCCAGCACGCAAAGGCCGTGGCGCAACACCTCGGCACAGATCATACGGAAGTTTATGTGACACCCGAGGAAGCGCGCTCGGTCATTCCCGATTTACCGCAAATCTGGGACGAACCTTTTGCGGATTCATCGCAAATCCCGACCTATCTCGTCAGTCGCATCGCCCGGGAACACGTCACGGTGAGCTTATCCGGCGATGGCGGCGATGAGCTGTTTTGCGGTTATAACCGCTACACGCTGGGCTACAACATCTGGCGTAAGCTGAAGTGGCTGCCGCTGCCCACGCGCCGAGCCATCGGTTCGCTGCTCAACCGAATTCCGATAAATGCCATAGACCGGCTTGTCAGCAATCTGCCACAGTCCGTGCGGCCATCAAACCTTGCAGATCGACTGCCAAAACTCGCAGACGTGTTGCAGCACGACAGCAGCCGATCATTCTATCGTGAGCTGATTTCCCACTGGAAAAACCCGACTGATGTTGTCATCGGGTCACCGGAGCCTGCAAACTTGTTCGCGCCGGAGGCCGCAGACTCCGCGATTGGTGATTTTCGCGAGAAAATGATGCTCTGGGACTCGCTGACTTACCTCCCTGACGACATCCTCACCAAAGTCGATCGTGCAAGCATGGCGGTCAGCCTCGAAGCCCGGGTGCCTTTCCTCGATCACAACCTGGTCGAGTTTGCCTGGCAGTTGCCGCTGCATACCAAGCTCAGGAACGGTCAGGGTAAATGGATTCTCCGTCAGGTCCTCAATCGCTACGTACCGGCAAAACTGCTCGATCGGCCAAAGATGGGATTTGGCGTACCCATAGAACTCTGGCTGCGCGGCCCCCTGCGAGACTGGGCGGAGACATTGTTGAGCGAAAATCGCCTGGCGCAGGAAGGCTACTTCCAACCGGAGATAATCCGCAGGTTGTGGAAAGAACACTTGAGCGGTGATCGACGCTGGCACTACTATCTCTGGGATATCCTCATGTTCCAGGCCTGGCTGGAAACCCACTCTTCATGAAAAATTTTTTGCGATTCTGTCGCAACACGTTCTCTAAAGAGGAAAATCGCAGGATCGCGGCTCTGTCCACGTTCGGCCGCTTTCTCTTCGGAGACTATCGTTTCGGCTGGCCGCAGATCGCGTGGTGGGGGAACAAAGAGTTCAACGATTATCTTGCGACGTTCGACGAACTCGAAGGCTACAACACCCATAGAAAGTGGATGCTGTACCAACTATTGAGACTAATTGAACACGTACCGGGCGACACGGCCGAATGCGGAGTTTGGCGTGGAGCATCGTCCTACCTCATCTGCCTGGCGAACGAGAAGAACCCCCACCACCAGAGAGTCCACTATTGTTTTGATTCGTTTGAAGGCTTGT
>JAPUFN010000032.1 GCA_027293665.1 Gammaproteobacteria bacterium
CCGACTTTCATCGCTTCCATTTCCGGGATCAGTCGTTCGATCAGACTTTCTGCAGTCCCTTTGCCGACCGCCACGGCTACAGGCAGTGCCATGCAGCGTTCACCAGCGGAACCAAACGCTGCACCGACTATGTCTTTCACTGTCTGGTCGTAATCCGCATCTGGCAGCACGATGCCATGGTTCTTTGCGCCACCCATCGCCTGGACCCGTTTGCCGTGAGCCGTGCCCGTGGCATAGACGTACTGTGCGATGTCCGATGACCCAACAAAGCTGACAGCACGGATGTCCTCGTGGGTGAGAATTGCATCAACCGCTTCCTTGTCGCCGTTGACCACGCTGAGAATGCCTGCGGGTGCGCCGGCCTGCAGCATGAGCTCTGCAAGTCGCATGGGGACGCCCGGGTCTTTTTCTGAAGGTTTTAGAATGAAGGCGTTGCCGCAGGCAATTGCCGGTCCGAACATCCACATCGGGATCATGGCGGGAAAATTGAAAGGCGTAATCCCAGCGACCACGCCCAGTGGCTGGCGCATGGAATAGACATCGATTCCGGGTCCTGCGCCATCGGTAAATTCACCTTTCAGCAGGTGTGGAATGCCACAGGCAAATTCGATGACTTCCAGGCCACGCTGTATGTCGCCGTGTGAATCAGCGATCACTTTGCCGTGCTCAATGCTCAATAGCCTCGCGAGGTTGTCGGCGTCCGCCTCGACCAGAGACTTGAAGGCGAACATGACACGCGCTCGCCGCTGTGGATTGACCTGGGCCCACTGAATTTGCGCCTCGTTGGCCGCGGCGACGGCTTGTGCGACTTCAGCCGCGCTCGCCAGTGCGACCTCGGCTTGAATTTCTCCTGTCGAAGGGTTGAAAACGTCAGCGGACCGGTCGCTGGTGCCGGGCGTGGCGCAACCTGCGATGAAATGGCCGTATTGATGCGCCATAGCGCTCCCTTAAGTGTCAGTTTGGGAAGCGAATTCTAATCCGAGAGTCCCTGCGTGGTCATGTCTAAGATTCGAGCGGAAAAATGGGTCAAACCATTTAAGCCCAGGGTGCGACATAGGGGTGTGAAGCGTAAAGTAACGTATGGATTCGTTTGATTGATTCAACGGAATTGAGAGACTCGGGAGATCCAATCGATTATGAGGAGACAACAATGATCAAGAGCATCGGCCTGATCCACGGCCTGATCGCGCTGGGCCTTGCTGCTTGCATCAGCAATGCCATGGCGGACCAGATCACGGAATCGCGGGATGTCAGCGGATTTTCCGCGATTTCGTTCGCCGGCTCCGGTGATCTGTATTTAACACAGGGTGATGAAGAATCTTTGAGCGTTGAGGCGGACGATGATGTGATGTCCAGCATCGTCACTGAAGTCAAAGATGGCGTGCTGCATCTTTATAGAAAGAAAACGAGCAGCTGGCGCGGCTGGTTCGATGACGATGATGTTCGCTACGACCTGACCTTCGTTACGCTTGATTCCCTGCGCATCGCGGGGAGTGGCGACGCCTTCGCTGGTCGCATCGAAGGTGCGGACTTCGCGATCAGTATCAGCGGTTCCGCCGATGTCAATATCGATGAGCTGGATGTTGATTCACTAGAGATAGCGGTTACCGGTTCAGGCGAGCTGCATGTCGCTGAGCTCAATGCAGGGGAACTCAAAAGCCGCATCACCGGATCCGGTGAGGTTCAGGTGAGCGGGGCCGTGAATTCGCAACAGATTTCGGTCACGGGTAGTGGTGATCACATCGCGCCGATGCTGCAAAGCGAGTCCGTTGCAGCGCGCGTGGCGGGTTCCGGTACAGTCGATGTCTGGGTGACTGGCGATCTCGAAGCAAATGTCAGCGGGTCTGGTGATGTCATCTATCGTGGTGACCCCAGCGTCAACAGCCGTGTTTCCGGCTCCGGAGATGTTTCGCAGCGCAGCGAACGTATGTAGCAGATAGTCCAGCTGTCCAGCTTGCGGACGCCGTCCCGCGGATGTCATCCTGCGCAATCCAGTCACGCGCACGACGATCGTGTAAAGGAGAAGGGATGGCGGCTGAAGTTGGGCTCTATGAAGCCATGAGTACGCTGCGCGCCGTCCGCCGGTTACGCAGCGAGACGATCCCCGATGATGTTTTGCAACGCATCCTGCAGGCAGGTGCCTGGGCGCCAAGCGGTGGCAATGTTCAGCCGTGGCGGGTTGTTGTTGCTAAAGATCCACAGATCAGGAGCCAGCTTGGCGAACTCTACGCCCCCGAATGGGCGAAATACCGCAGCGGTGCCTGGAAAAACGTCGAGCGACTGACGGGCGAGGCGAGGGCAGGCCAGGAACGGATGCTGCGGGCGGCGGATCATCTCGGAGAACATTTCGGTTCTGCTCCGGTCATCCTGGTCTTCTGCTTCAATCCCACGACAATGGCAATCACAGACTCCGATCTGCCACGACCCAGTGTGGTCGGTGGCGGCTCAGTCTACCCGGCGGTGCAGAATGTCATGCTTGCATGCCGAGCCGAAGGAATCGGCTGCACGTTGACTACCCTGCTGTGCTTTCAGGAGGACGCCGTCCGCGAACTCCTGGCAATCCCCGACCCGTGGTATACGTGCGCGTTCATGCCGATCGGCTACCCTGAACTACGCGGTCACGGACCGATCAGCCGGCGACCCGTCGAGAAACTCGCCTACCTGGATCGCTGGCAGGGCAAGTTCTGACTCCCTGGTTCGCTGTGGGTCGGGCTTGCGTTGGCAATCGCATTACGACCGGGGACAGCCTACCGCTAGTCTCTCTCAGCGATTCCTGAAACTGCTCCAGCGACCATGTCGTGTATCGCCTTCAGCGTCAGCTTGCCCGGATCATTCAGGTGCGGATAGGAGGCAATTCCCAGGGCGGCCGTTTTCGGATAGCTGAACATCACTTCGATGGCGGCGGCGAGTTCTTTGCCCGTTGGACCGTTGGGGACGGTCAGCGGATGCCCTGAGACTTCCGCCGGGTCCAGGACGTCGAGATCCACATGCACGTAGACGATGTCCGATATTGCGGTCAGCTGACGCATTTGCTCGTGCAGATTACTGCTCAAATTCCGCACGTCTTCGGTGGAAATCTGCGGGATGGCGTCACGCTCGATCCGCTCCTGTTCGAGCGGGTCGGTATCGCGTACGCCCACCATCACGATGTGGGATTTAGGCAGAGGTTCATCCATGCCGGCCTGCTTGCGCATTCGAATGAGGCCGTCACCAGCGGCGATCGCCACCGGCATTCCACCCAGCATGCCGGAGAGCGTCGTTTCAGGCGTATTGTAGTCGCCATGAGCGTCAATCCAGACGAGGCCGATACGCTGCGGACCGCCGCTGCCTGCCTGCGTGGCATGTTGCAGTCCGCCTAACATACCCATCAGTGATGAGCAGTTATTGTACAAACCAAGGTTCAGCAAGCCTGCATTGAAATTCTCGGTCGCCATGTTTGCCAGGTGACCGCTGGCAAGGCCAAACCGGTTCCAGCGGCCGTACTGGGCTTTGTCCTGCGCGGTGAGTGTGACGGTCCGCGTTCGCACGATGCGGCCGCCGGCTGATTCGATAATCGCCGCAAGCCCACCTTCGGTCATGGCAAGTGCATCACCGTCGATCTCTGGACCCGCGCGATCTCCAGCGTAAGGGTTGATGACAATTCCGACATCAACGACGGCCCAGGCCGGTCCCGCGAGCAGCGCGAGTATCAGGCACATGCCGCTCAAGCACGCATGCCAGAATCCTGTGTTTATTCGATCGAGCATGGTGGCTGCCCCCTGCAACTATCAGTCTGCTTCGTAAACGATTTTACCCGCCACGATCGTCAGCAGAATTCTGCCGTCGAGTATCGCGCCGGGATCGGTCTCGGACAATTTGAATGGATCGATATCCATAACGGTCAGATCCGCCCAGCGACCAGTTTCGACAATGCCCGTGACATCTTCGCGGAAACCTGCATAGGCCGACCAGCTCGTGTAGGCGCGCAGGGCTTCATCTATGTTGACTGATTCCCCGGTATACCAGCCAGCACTGGGTTGGCGTTGCTTGTCGCGGCGGGTGAGCGCTGCGTGGATACCATAGAAGATGTTGTGGTCGGATCCGGGATTGTCGGCGTTGAACGTCAGCCTCGCGCCGGATTGGCGCAGCGTTCTCCAGGCATAGGCGCCGAGCACGCGCTCCGGACCCAGTCGTTGTTCAGCCCACGTCTTATCTTCCACCGCATGCGGTGGTTCCATCGACGCAATCAGATTCAGTTGACCGAAGCGTGGCATGTCGGCAGGCGAGATGACCTGGGCGTGTTCGATGCGATTGCGTTGCGCGCTCAGACTGGGATCGTCGCTGTAGACGTCCGTCAGAAAATCCAGTGTTTCCCGATTGCCGGCGTCACCAATTGCATGGATGGCCACTTGAAAGCCGCGCCGCATCATCTGAGCGACCAACGCCTGATCGAATCCGTACTCGCCGCCACTGACGCCCCGGTGGCCTGGCCGATCGCTGTAGTCCTCGAGCAAACGGGCACCCCGTGAACCCAGCGCGCCGTCGTAGAAGGCTTTTACAGAACGGGTAACCAGAAAGCTTGCGGCATCGATATCCGGTCCCTTTTCCAGCCATTCGCGTGCCAGGGACTCATCGCGTACTGAAAGCATGGCATAGACCCGCAACGGCAATCGAGCCTCGGCTTCGAGTGTTTCCAGTATGGCCATCTCGGCCCGCTCGAGGCCTGCATCGTGGACGGTGACATAACCATCGGCGGCCATCTGGTCTAACGCGATGAGCACCTGTTGTGTCATCTGCTCTGCCGTTGGCGGGGGGATGGCTGCTTCCAGCAGTGGCACTGCGCGGTTCAGCAACAGTCCACTGGGTTCACCGTTGTCAAAGTAACCGATTTCACCACCGTTCGGTGTCACGGTCTCGCTGGTGATGCCGGCACGCGCGAACGCTCTGGCGTTACCCCAGCCGGCAAAACTGTGGAGACTGCGCATATAAACTGGATGGTCGGGTACTTCGGTCGACAAAAGACGCATATCCGGGTAGCGATTGGCCCACGCACCTTCGTCCCAGCCCTGGCCTATGATCCATTCACCGGCGGGTACGTCAGCTGCTTTGGCAACGATTCGGGCAACGGCTTCTTCTTCGGTGGCCACATCGTAGAGGCTAACCCGACTGAGGGAGGCGCCGAGACTGAATATGTGGGTGTGGGAGTCGACGAGTCCTGGTAACACGATCGCGCCATTGACATTGATAACCCGCGTGTCATCTCC
>JAPUFN010000320.1 GCA_027293665.1 Gammaproteobacteria bacterium
CGGCGTGCCACGCCGCAGGAGCTTGCCGCTACTGTCGTAGTCCGCATACCGATCAACGAAGCATCCGCCAAGATACGCAGCGGACCGCCGATCGACGATCAAGGCGACCTGGAGGCCGATGTCTGGGCGGGGGTAATACCACTGGCCCCGCGAGTGCTCGAGCCGGTAGCTGCGCCGGATCTTGCCGATACCGTGGTACTGCCCGACTACATTCGCGACTATGGACCCGTGAGGTGATTCAGCCGTTCACCCGCTGCGAGGCGACGGCCAGCCAGGAACCGGATGGCGGTTGAACGATGCGGATTGGCATTGGCATAGATTTCGGGACGACCAATTCGACGGCAGCAGTGTTTGACGGAGAAAGACTTTCTCTGGTGGCGCTGGAGTCGAGCAATCCGATCATGCCCTCCGCAACCTACATCGATCGTGAATTGCAGACGATGACAGGTCAGAACGCGATTGATCGGTATATCCATGACAACACGGGCCGCACGGTCGAACTCATTCCTGAAGTTGTGGCTGAAATCAGCCAGTTCGTCGAAGCCAGTGAAGCTGAGCAGCCGACACCGGTGGCAACCACGACTCAGAAGATTTACGGCGCAGCTGTGGTGGACAGTGGTCTGCAGGGCCGGCTGTTTCGGGGCACGAAGCGTCTGCTGGGGGATTCTCATGTGCGCCGGCTGATGGTTTTCGATCATCCCTTTCGCCTGGTTGCGTTAATCACACCCATTCTGCTGCACATTCGCAATCGCCTCACGGCCCAGGCCGGGCCGGTCGACTACGGCCACATCGGACATCCGGTCAACTTCGAAGGCCGCCAGCAATTCCGCAATCAGACAGCACTTACCCGTCTGGCTGAGGCATACAAACACGCAGGGATCAGAACTCAACATTTCTACCCCGAACCCGTTGCCGCCGCGGTAAGCTATCTCGGCGCGAACCCGACGGTCGCGGGGGAATTGTTGCTGACTCTGGATTTCGGCGGTGGCACGCTCGACTTCTGCATTCTTCGACGCCGGGCTGAGTACTTCGACGTGGTGACGACGCACGGTATTGCTCTCGGCGGCGATCACATTGATCAACGATTGTTTCGTGAGTTGCTGTTTCCGCTGCTTGGCAAAGATGAGCGCTGGCGACGGCGCGGCATGGATCGTGAAATTGAAACCCGATTTCCGTTCGAGGACTACGAAGAGCTGCTGGTCAACTGGGCTGTTTCTTACACGCTCAATCAGAACAAGTACACGACGCCTGTATTTGATTGCATCGAACAGGGAGGTGCTGCGGCGGTGAAGTTTGCGCGCCTGCGCGACTTCATCAGTCATAACCTGAGCTATGTCGTGTTCCAGGTCATCAAGGACTTCAAAGCGCAATTGTCGCAAGCTCCGGAGGCGGTGCTCGACATACCGGAGCTGGATGTCGAACTCCGATTGACCCGGTCCGAGTTCGAAGCAACGATCGGCGATCTGTTAGACAGGGTGGCAGCTGCGCTCGATGACACGCTGCAACGGGCGAATCTTGCCGCGGCCGATATCGACATTGTGCTCTGCACCGGGGGGTCGAGTCTGATTCCTGCCGTGCGCAGGATTCTCGATGAGCGGTTTCCGCATCAGGTGGTTGAGCATGATCCGTTCACCAGCGTGGCTGCTGGCCTGGCCATCGCCAATTTCAACGGCTGGTAATGCAGGCGGCCGATTCGGCACTGCAGGGAATTGTCCCGGTGCCTTCAGCGTTCGGCTGGGGGTTGCCAGGTCGGGTCGAGCATCGAGAAAAACGAGTGCACCATCCGGTAGGTCAGACCCCAGACGAAATGCCCGGCTGAGAGTCGGTAGCCGTTGAAGACGGTCGGTTGACCGGCCATGAGTTTCGTTTCCCAGTCATGGTTCGCGCCAGTTGCCATCGGTGCCATCTCGGTCCAGACCACTTCGGCCACCTCATGGTTGATAGTGAATTCCACGGCGTGCTCGAGCTTGAAGACGTGCGGTGCGATCAGCATGTTCAGGGGACGACCGCGCGGCATTGCACGGTGCTGGTCCAGCGGTCCCAGGTAGATGGCCGGGGCCAGGTCCAGACCGACCTCTTCCCAGGTTTCGCGCATGGCGGCCGTTTTCAGATCGGCGTCCTCCGCGTCCAGATGACCTCCGGGGAATGCCATATGACCCGACCATGGATCGCCGGTTTTTTCCGCCCGCTTGATGAACAGCATGTCGGGGCCGTTGACGCCTTCACGCAGAATGATTGCAACCGCGGCTTGGCGAGTATCCTGCCGTGGCTGGAACGTTTCCGGTTCGTGCGCGGCCAACCGCTGCTCTATGAAATTCATCGGGTACACAACTCATATATCATACCTGCTTGTGTCCCCACGTATGATAAGGACGGGCGTGTGAGACTGGAGAGTGAATCGAACGGCTGTTTCGTTTGTGGACCGGCCAATCCCATCGGTCTCAATCTGCGCTTCCGGCTTGATGGTGAAATCTGCCGCTCGCAGTTTACGGCCGATTCCAGGCACATCGGCTATCGTGACGTCGTTCATGGCGGCATTGTTTTCAGCCTGCTGGATGATGTCATGGCGAACTGGCTGTGGTTGCAGGGAATACAGTGCTTCACGGCGAAAGCCGACGTCCGCTATCGCGCGCAATTGCCGGTTGGTGTGCCGGTACAGCTCGAAGGCAGGTGTCTGAAGCGCAAAGGTCGTCTTGCGCTCATGGAAGGCAAGGTGTTGCGTGAGGATACGCAGGAGGTAGTTGCCGAAGCCAATGGCAGTTTTATGACCCCACAAACCCCACAATAAGAACGGCAATGTAATCGGTTGCTACCAAGGTTAAAGGAGATACCCAGTGGCTTATGTCACCATTATCGTGATGCTGGCGCTCATCGAGTTCCTCTACTTCGGCATCCTCGTTGGCGGCGCTCGCGGGCGTACGGGTGTCACCGCGCCCGCAGTGAGCGGTAATCTGGAGTTCGAACGACCCTTCCGCGCCCACCAGAACACGCTCGAACAACTGATCGTATTCATCCCGGCGATGTTCGCCACAGCGTACTACGTCAGTGATATCTACGCGGTTGTCGCCGGTGTCGCTTTTTTGATCGGCCGTGCGATCTATTTCCGCACGTACAGCGCCGATGCAGAAAAACGCGGCCCCGGCATGATCATCACGATGATTGCCAACCTGTCTTTAGTCCTCGGCGGACTGGTGGGTGCGCTGCTGATGACGTTTTAACAAAGAAGCTTCGAACCGGTTCAGGCCGCCGGATAGTGACGGCTTAGCCACTCGAGCATCAGCGCGTTGACCTCGGCGGGGCGCTCCTGCTGAATCCAGTGGCCGCATGGCAGGCTTTGCGTCTCGACGTTCGGCACGAACTGCTCGAGGTTTGCGGATTTCGGCACCATGTCGTAGTCACCGTAGAGCATGAGAGCAGGTTGCTCGACGAGTTGCTCCACGTCCGCGAGCAACTGCCAGTTGCGATTGAAATTTCGATACCAGTTGAGCCCTCCGGTGAAGCCCGAGTGCTCGAAGCTGTCGATGAATACGTCGAGTTCTTCTTCGCTCATCAGCAGTTTCCCCGGCATGTCTGCGGCAGCAGCGATATTGATCATTGCCATTCCCTCGCCGAGCTCAACGGGTTCTGCCTCCCATTGATTGGTGCGGTACATGTTGCGCAGAAACTGTGGTGTGTTGGCGGCAAAGGCGGCATCCGCAACGCCGGGTTGGCGATTGAAGTGGACGATATAGAAATCGCCGCCGAGATGCTGCTCCCAGAAATCCACCCAGGGGCTCGTACCACGTTCCATGAACGGCACGCTCATGTTGATCAGCCCGCGCACGCGATTGGGATGCAGCATGGCGAGATTCCACACGATAATCGCACCCCAGTCATGGCCGACGAATACTGCGTCTTCGTAACCGAAATGGTCCAGCAGTCCGGTCAGATCCTGACACAGGTGGTTGATGTCGTAGTCCTCGACTGCGGTCGGTCTGGCGGAGCGACCATAGCCGCGCTGGTTGGGTGCGATGACATGATAGCCGGCTGCGGCGAGTGCTGCGATTTGATGGCGCCAGGAGTAAGCCAGT
>JAPUFN010000321.1 GCA_027293665.1 Gammaproteobacteria bacterium
GACACGGGCAACCAACCGGCGAGCCGGCAGCAGGCGAAAAATTTCCTCGCAGGTGACGGTGAAGGCACCGTCTGCGGGCGACACCAATGCCAGGTTGAAAGGCAGGGCCAGCGAGCGCCCCGCCGCTCTCAGGTCAGTCAGGTCGAGTGGCCGGCTCACGGTTCGAAATTTCCCTTAACGAGTTTTTTGCGGCGACCTTTTTCGTAAAGATCACACGCGCGTCGATACACGGCTTGCCAGAATTCACCTTCCTCGGCAAAGACTTCGCGCAGCGGCCTGCCGGTGTAAACACGAACGAAACGCAACCAGGCACGGCGGTTGATTCCCAGATCCAGAGTCGAAAACAGCAACGCCGCGAGATCGCGCAATCGCCACCTTTCAGGCACTTCGTCGAATATCAGCGCCCGGTGCAGGTCCAGTACGCCCAGTGGCGCGTTCGGATCATCGCGCCTGGCAAGCAGGTGGCAGAGGTAGAAGTCACGGTGAACGACGCCGGCTGCGTGAAAGCGTCGGGCAAACTGCGCCACTGCCATAACCCAGTGGCGTGTCTCCAGAGCGCTTGGCGGTGCATCGAACCAGCGTTTTGTCAGTTCTTCCAGGTCTTCGTAATCGTCGAGCGCATCACAGAGTATGAATGAAAATCTCGTGGCCGGGAGGCCATCGGATTCGCCGAACGCGGCCACTCGTGGTGCTACGATGTTCATCTTCTCAAGGTGGCGGCAGGCTTCAAATTCGTTGCGGGCTCCGAGTACCGGCCGCTTGAGGACCAGCCAGTTCTTGACGATCTCCCACGAGCCCACGCCGTGGTGCAATTTAACGAAGAAGGCACGCCCGGCTATTTCGACCTTCATCGTCTTGCGTCGGGCAACCTCCCGGAACACCTCGCCGTCAAGTGCCTGGGCTTCGCTCAGCGCATCACGCTGCGACCAGAGTGCCGCGATGTCGTCACGCAGATAAGACGCTGCCACGAATCCGGTCCTCTATAAGGTCGCTTGCGCGCTCGGCCATACGATAGATATCCGCTGTTTCGCCAAACTGTACGCCGTTGGCCGCCCAGACCCGACGTTGATTTTCGTTTCCAAGAGTAGTCCGCAGCACGTCGTTGAGTTCGGATTGTTGGAAGGGACTGCGAATCAGAACCCCACCATCTGCCTCGGTGACATAAGGCGCAAATCCACAGATGTCGGTGGCAATCACCGGCAATCCGGCAATCATTGCTTCGAGCAACACAATCCCGCCACTTTCACTGTAAGCCGGATGGATGAGGAGATCGGCTCCCTGCAGAAATGCAGGGATATCGTCGCGGCCCGCGAAGAACGTCACGCGTTGCGCGATTTTGAGTTCTTCGGCCATGTTGCTGAATTGCCGCGGATTGTCCTGACCGATAACGAAAAATCTGACTCTATTGAGCCGGGATGGCGGAAGTGATGCAACGGCAATCAGCGCCCGGTCGAGTCCTTTGGTTATGAAACCAGAGCCAATTAACAGAAGCAGCAACTCATCATCTGCAACTTCATGCTGGCGGCGAAACTCACGGCGCTGAAGATCTCGATCGGGCGAACACTTTCTATCGAGGGACACGCCCGGCGGCAGCTGATGAAATCGTTCGTCCGGTGTGTCATAGAACCGTTTAAACGCTGCCTTCTGACGATCGGTGAGCAACAGAATTCTGGTGTTTTCCCGCGGGTCGAACACGGCATGTTCGAATTTTGAGAAGAGCCGGTAGCGAGCCGTGAACCGGTACAGTGGGGCACGCAGCTCGCGGGCCTTTTCCTCAAAACAGGGGTCGGCTGCGTAGTAAACGTCCAGCCCCGGCATTTTGTTGAAGCCAACCACACAGGCCACAGGGCGCCAGGAAAGATCATCTGCTACCCAGTCGGCAAATCGCTTATAACGCGAGTGGTTGGTCACGGCGGACACTGGCACTTCCACCACCTCTATTCCCGCCGGGATATCACCGTCCCACGACAGCGTGTAGACGCGCACCTCGTAGCCACGTTCGCGGCAGGTGTTGGCAACACGTAGAAAATCACGCTGCAGCCCACCAAAGGCAAAGAACTTGAACAGCGTAAACGCAATGACCGGACTGCGCGCATGCAGGAACGTTTCAAGATGGTCTACTGCACGCGACGCCAGTCGAAATATATCCGGGTTCTGCGCTACCTCGAGCCCGTTACAGCGCCATTCCTCGCGGCGCGGCGAGGTCAGCAGCTCGACGAGTTGCTGGTTGAACACATCCTGGCGGAACGGCCCCGGAGAGATGAGCCCGGCATCGGCTTCCTCCAGATAGTGCGCATAGCCGCAGTTCTTCGTAACCAACGCCGGAACACCAGCAACCATCGCCTCCAGAATGACCATCCCGGCGTTTTCGTCGTACGCGGGCAATACCAACGCGTCTGCGGAAAATAGAAAGCGTGGCACATCGTCGCGACCGGAGAGAAACCGCACCCGTTCGATCACACCCAGACGCACGGCCATCCGTCGAAACGGTTCAGCGTTGTCGTTGCCTATAACGAACAGCTGCACCCGGTCATACAACTGTGCGGGTAAGGCTTTCAGTGCAAGCAACGCTCTATCGAGACCCTTCTTAATGAAGCCAGAGCCGATGAAAAGAAGCAGAATGTCATCATCAGCCAACTCGAATTCGGTACGTAGCGCGCGACGCACGTCTGCCGTATTCGCCGGCGCAATCCGATCCGGGTCGATGCCCGGCGGCAGGGGATGAAACCGCTCCACCGGCGTCTGGTAGTGTTTACGGAAGTACGGCGTCTGTACATCCGAGATGGTGAGAATCTGGGTGTTGGCAGTGGGATGGAAAACCGCCCGTTCAAAACGTGCAAAATGCTCGTATCTGGGAAGCGAACGATAAAGGCTGCTACGCTGAACGCGTGCTTTTTCTTCGAAGCAGGAATCT
>JAPUFN010000322.1 GCA_027293665.1 Gammaproteobacteria bacterium
CGGTGAGAACCTCGAATTGGGAAAAACGAAAATCCATGTATCGACAGCTACCAATTCGATCAGCTGAATTGTGACTGCTTCTTCACGTCAGTATCGTTAACTGCATCTCAAGTTAACGCTAACTGCTTCTCAAGTTAGCGCGCGCTGCCGAATTCGTCGTGTATCACGGCAAGTGCCCGCCGCTAGCTGGCAAACGGTTCCGCTTTCGCCAGGTCCAGTCCCTGCTTGTGGGCGAACGTCACGGCGACCTCATGCGCCGTGAAGTTGTTGCGCGCAAGTGCTGACAACGCAGCCAACGCGATCCAGGCAGCCGAGACCTCGAAGTGCTGACGCAGCTTGTGGCGATCTTCAGATAAACCAAAACCATCTGTCCCCAACACGATGAAGGGGCCGGGAATCCACTTTGCGATCGTGAGTGGCAGCGCCTTCATGTAGTCACTTGCGGCAACAAATACACCTTGCTCACCGTGCAGCAGCCGCTGCACTAACGGCACATCGACCGCCTCGCCAGAAAGGTTAAGCAGCTGTTGCCGCTCGCAGGCCAACGCTTCACGCGCGAGCTCATTGTAGCTCGTGACACTCCACAGGTTGCTGCTCACCCCTTGCTCGCGCAACAACTCCCGCGCCGCAATTACCTCCGTCATGATGGCGCCACTGCCAAACAGATTCACCGTAGCGCCAGCTTCGCGTTCCAGACAGTACATGCCAGCCAGGACGCCTTCCTCAACACCCTCTGGCATAGGCGGCATCAAATAGTTCTGATTGGTGAGCGTGAGATAGTAAAAGACGTCTTCATTGAGCTCGTACATCCGACGGATGCCATCGCACACGATGAGCGCGATTTCGAACGCAAAAGCCGGATCGTAACTCTTGAGATTGGGAATCGTGTTGGCAACGAGATGGGAATGCCCATCCTGATGCTGCAGGCCTTCACCGTTGAGCGTGGTTCGTCCCGAAGTGCCGCCCAACAGGAATCCTTTGCACATCATGTCACCGCACGCCCAGATCATGTCACCGACACGCTGAAAACCGAACATCGAGTAGAAGATGTAGAAAGGAATCATGGGTAAGCCATGATTGGCATATGCCGTTCCGGCTGCAAGAAACGACGCCATAGCGCCAGTTTCGCAAATGCCTTCCTGCAGAATCTGGCCATCCTCTGCTTCCCGATAAGGGGCGATCGTGCCGGCGTCCACGGGTTGATACTGCTGCCCGGCTGGAGAGTAGATGCCGGCTTGTGGAAACAGGCCGTCCATGCCAAACGTGCGAGCCTCATCGGGGACGATGGGGACGATGTACCTGCCGAGCTTCTTGTCTCTTAACAAGCGAGCCAACATCCGAACGACGACCATTGTTGTCGAGACTTCCCGCTTGGAGCCTTCGAGCATGTCAGCAAACAGTTCGAGCGACGGTGCTTCGAGACGTTCACATTCGACGCGACGGGCAGGCAGGTATCCGCCAAGCGCCTCACGATGAGATTTCAGATACTGAATTTCTTCGGAGTCTGCACCAGGCAGGTAGAAATCCGCCCGGGCAATTTCTTCGTCTGACAAGGGTATATCCAGCCGCTTGGCAAGTTCACGCCGTTCGACCGGGTTGAGTTGTTTCTTCTGATGCACGGTGTTGCTGCCTTCGGTTCCCGGGCCGAGTCCATCACCTTTGACCGTCTTTAACAAAATGACACACGGTTTGTCTTTGCCATCGGCGGCCTGCCGAAACGCCGCGTAGATTTTCTGGTGATCCTGGCCACCCCGTTTGATCGAGCGGATCTCTTCGTCCGTAAGCGTCTTCATCAACTCTTTGAGTTCCGGGGTCTTTTCCACCCAGTGCTCGCGGACAACGTCCCCTGAGGAAACGGTGTACATCTGATAGTCGCCATCGACCGCCTGCTCCATCCGCTCCTGCAGAATTCCGTGTTCATCGCGCGCCAGTATCTGATCCCAGCCGCCACCCCAGATCACCTTGATCACATGCCAGTCTGCTCCACGAAACGCTCGCTCGAGTTCCTGGATGATCTTGCCGTTACCGCGCACCGGACCGTCGAGCCGCTGCAGATTGCAGTTGATCACCAGGACCAGATTGCCGAGTGCTTCGCGGCTGGCAATGTTGATGGTTCCAAGGACTTCTGGCTCGTCGGCTTCACCGTCGCCGATGAATGTCCAGATCTTGCCACCGTTCCTGGGCTTCAAACCCCGACTCTCGAGGTACCTGGCAAAGCGCGCCTGATAAATCGCGCTCGGCGTGGATAGCCCCATGCTCGCGGTCGGCATCTGCCAGAACCAGGGCAGTCGCCGGGGGTGGGGATACGATGGCAAGCCACCACCGTCGGCCAGCTCGCGGCGGTAGTTGCCGATCTGTTGCGCACTCAAGCGGCCTTCCAGATATGCCCGGGCATACACGCCAGGTGCCGTGTGCGCCTGAAAGTGCACCTGATCACCGCCGTAGTCGTCGGTTCTCGCCCGGAAGAAATGGTTGAACCCCACTTCCATCATTGTGGCAGCCGACAGATAGGTCGCGATATGACCGCCGACGCCGCTGCCGCTGTCGACTGCCTGCAATACCATGGCAACTGCGTTCCAGCGAATGATGTTGCCGATACGCGTTTCGAGTTCGATGTTTCCCGGGTAGGCCGGCTGGTCGCGTAACTCGATTGTGTTCTTGTAAGGCGTATTGAGGGCAAGCGGTGTAGTGAGCAACCCCTGCTGGCTCAGATGGGCCTGAATGTTACTCAGCAACGAGCGGGCAGCGTCCGCACCGTGATTGGCGAGCACGTCATCCATGGCCTCAAGCCATTCCCGCTGTTCGTCGAGCCAGTCCTGGCCATCTTTTATGGTCTCTTGCGGCAAACGCTGCCCCCTTTTACTGCTCAGCCCACTCGTTGATTTGCTGAATCGTGAATGCCACGGCTGGCGGCTCCCGCGGCGATCGGGTAGTTTTCCGCCCAACGACAACCATAATCCATCCGCTGGTCGAGGGGGAGAAGATGAGCGAGCAAACGCTAACGCAGGACAGTGTGAGCGCCAACGGGCTGGAGTTTCACTACCTCAGCCAGGGTAACGGACCACTGCTGCTTTGCCTGCATGGATTTCCGGACTGTCCGCAGACATTCGGCGCCCAATTCGAGTATTTCTCAGCGCTCGGCTACCGGGTGGTGGCCCCTTACATGCGCGGCTACCATCCCGCGACGATTCCTGCGGATGGTTGCTATCAGACTGCTGCGCTTGGCCACGACGCCAGCGCCCTCATCGATGCGCTGGGTTATGAACACGCCATAGTGTATGGCCACGACTGGGGCACGGCGGCAGCCCAGGCCGCGGCACTGTTCGCACCGGAAAAAGTCAGCCGGTTGATCACCTCAGCGGTCCCATACGGCACTGCGATGTTCGATGCATTCATCAGCAACGCCGAGCAACAGCGTCGCAGTTGGTACATGTTCTACTTCCAGTTGCCCTTCGCCGAAGCAGCCGTGTCTCTCAATGAGTATGCCTTCATCCGCCGGCTCTGGCAGGACTGGTCACCCGGCTGGGAGTTCCCGGAGTCTTCCCTCCAGGCAGTGATCAGCACCCTGGCAGAGCCCGGGGTTCTGACGGCCGCACTGGGTTACTACCGCGCCCTCTTCGAACCGGCGCAGCAGGCAGCCCGCTACGCAACAGACCAGGACCGGATCGGCGAGCCGATTACAGTGCCCGCCTTACACCTGCACGGCGCACTCGATGGTTGCATCGGCTCGGAACTGCTCGAGGGCATGGAACAATTCTTCAGTGCAGGCCTTACCATCGACGTGCTCCCGGCTGCGGGCCACTTCCTGCATCAGGAAGATCCCGCGCACGTCAATGCGGCCATTGCGGCATTCCTCGAATCCTGATTACTGCACCGTTCTGCTAGAATTTGCCGCTCTTGGCGGAAGGCAAACACATGAATGACTGCATCTGGCTGCGAGGCTTGAGCCTCGCCAGTCTCTTCGCACTGGCGACCGCCTGTTCTGACGGCAACGACCCGGCAGCAACAGCAACTGACGATCCTGCGAAACAAGCGCGCGCGCCCATCCCGGGCGAAGCGATGTTGCAGGCTGTGAGAGCGGCAACGGTCACGATCAACGATGACCGCGTGGTGGCGGCAGACACGGAGCCCGGAAACTGGCTGACGCACGGCCGAACCTACGATGAGCAGCGGCACAGTCCACTGCTCCAGATCAATGCGGACAATGTCGCCGAACTCGGACTTGCCTGGTATTGGGACACCGGAACCCGGCGTGGTCTGGAGGCGACGCCGATTGTCGTCGACGGCATCATGTTCTCCACCGGCTCGTGGTCCGTGGTCTGGGCGCATGACGCGAAAACGGGCGAGCTGCTGTGGCGCTACGACCCACAGGTACCCCGGGAGTGGGGCAAGTACGCGTGTTGTGATGTGGTCAATCGTGGCGTAGCTGCCTGGAAAGGGCGCATCTATGCAGGGACGCTCGACGGTCGACTCATCGCTTTAGATGCAGCAACCGGACAGCTCGACTGGGAGGTGAGAACCACGAAAGCCGACCAGGCCTACACGATCACGGGTGCCCCGCGGATCATCAAGGACAAAGTTGTCATCGGTAACGGCGGCGCCGAATACGGTGTGCGCGGATACGTTACTGCTTACGCTACAGAAACCGGCGCGCAAGTCTGGCGCTTCTACACCGTTCCCGGCAATCCGGCGGAGCCGTTCGAGAGTCGCGCGATGGAACTCGCCGCCGCGACCTGGCGCGGCGGCAAATGGTGGGAAATCGGCGGCGGCGGTACAGTCTGGGACTCCATGGCCTACGATCCCGAGTTGAATCTCCTCTATATTGGAGTTGGCAACGGCTCACCGTGGAATCGCTATATCCGCTCGCCGGGAGGTGGCGACAATCTTTACCTGTCTTCGATCGTCGCGATCAACCCCGATAACGGCAGCATGGTCTGGCACTACCAGACGACGCCCGGTGATACCTGGGACTACACCGCTACCCAACACATGATCCTTGCGGATATCCAGATCGAAGGGCAGCAGCGCAAAGTCATCATGCAGGCGCCGAAAAACGGCTTCTTCTATGTGCTCGACCGCAGGAATGGCGAATTCATCTCAGCCGAAGCCTATGTGCCCGTGACCTGGGCCACCCACATCGACAAAGAGACCGGCCGTCCCGTGGAAAACCCCGATGCCCACTACGCCAACGACATGCGCAAGATTCGCCCATCACCCTACGGCGGACACAACTGGCACCCGATGACTTATTCGCCCGCGACAGGGCTCGTGTACATTCCGGCGCTGGATCTGAGCTTCAAATACGCGCAGGAGAACGCATTCAAAGTGCAGCCCGGGGCCTGGAACACCGGCGTCGATTTCGCCCAGACCATCCCGTCGAAAGATCCCGATTCGATGATCGCCGACCTGCAGGATATCTCCGGCTACATTGCCGCCTGGGATCCGGTGACCCAGCAGGAAATCTGGCGTGTGCAACACAAGCTCGCCTGGAACGGTGGACTGCTGAGCACAGCCGGCAATCTGCTGTTTCAGGGCCGCGCCGATGGCCAGTTCGCCGCCTACCGTGCCGACACGGGCGAACTCGTCTGGGAGTTTCAGACCAACATCGGCATCATCGCACCACCGGTGACCTATAGCGTGGATGGTGAACAGTACATCGCGGTGATCGCAGGCTGGGGCGGCACCTTTGGTCTGTCTTCCGGTGTACCGCGGCATCGCGACAATGTGCTCAGCGAAGGCCGGATTCTGGCCTTCAAGCTGGGTGGCAAGACGCACTTACCACCGATCAGCGTGGCCTACATCGACATCCCGCAGCCGCCGCCGATGGTAACCACGCCGGAACAGGTCGCCGCAGGCGAGCTGGCGTACCATCGCTACTGCGCCGGGTGCCACGCTCCCGGCGTAACTGCCAGCGGCGGCGGCGTGCCCGATCTGCGCTACAGCAGTGCCAGTACCCATCAGGCCTGGGATGCCATCGTTCGCGGCGGCGCCTACGTCGGCAACGGCATGGCGAGTTTCGCCCACGTTCTGGATGCAGCCGGTGCCGAGGCGATCCGTGCCTACATCGTCGAACAGACGAAGGCAACCATCGCGTTCTGCCAGAGCGACTACCGCAAGAACTATCCGGAGCTGCTGGAAACTGCCTGCACCCGACCGCAAGTGACCTTTACCGACTGACGTAGGCTGTTACAGCGCTGCGGCTAGTCCAAAGCTGCGGCTGATCCGAGTTGTCTTAAACGGTCGCTTTCTGCTGTGCCGTTTGCTCGGCGCGAGCCACCGTGACCGAGATAGGCCGATGGTCCGACAGGCGGCAGTCGAGCACATCGTATTCACGAATGCTCAGGCTCGGCGAGACCAGAATGTGGTCGAGCGCCAGTGCCGGTTGCCAGGAGGGATAGGTCGGCAGCACGTTTTCCGCGGGCCGCAGATCAGTTTCTGCCAGGGGTGAGTTGAACAATAGATTTGCCAGGTGAGAGTTCATGTCGCCCATCACGACAACGTGCGACTCACCGTCAATCAGACGCTTCACGTAGTCGAGCTGCAACTTCCGCGAGCGCGCGCCGAGTGAAAGATGTAGAAGCACAACCAGGACGCTGGTATCGGCATAGGGCAGACGCACGACGATGGCACCGCGTCCCGGGATCGCCCCGGGCAGCCGGTGATCTTCCATGCCATCCGGAGCAATCCGCGACAACAGCCCACTGCCATGCTGGGCAAATGGTCCCAGGTCCCGATTGAGCTGGGTGTACCAGTAAGGAAAGCCGGCGTGATCGGCAATGTACTCGACCTGATTGATGAAGCCACTGCGAATGCTGCCAGCATCGATTTCCTGCAGGGCGACGAAATCATAGTCAGACACCACGTCGGCTATCCGCCGTAGATTGTGATTACGGCCCTCGTGAGGCAGTACGTGCTTCCAGCCTTTGGTGACATAGTGGCGGTATCTGCTCGTCCGGATGCCGACCTGGATGTTGTAAGTCAGAAATCGCAGGCCGCGCACGCCTTCACCCGCGGCCGGGCGCATATCCTTCGACTCCGCGCGCCGCGGTTCATGGTGAGGGTGTATGTTGATTTCGGGGTCGATGGCCAATCGGTTGTCCCCGCGTTTCGCCCAGGCAAGCATTGCAGTCTGCTCCAGTGATCTCACCAGAAGTCTAGCGCTACGCGGCGTTCGTGAATGTGGACTGTCTAGCATTTTGGCAATCGCAGCTCGTTACCGCGCGCCAGGATCGGCGGCGGCCGCGCGAATTTCGCTGATCAGTTGTTCTGCAACTGCCAGCATATCTGTATTGCTGCCCGCCATTCGACCATCCACCCGGTACTTGCCATCGACGATCAATGTCGGAACACCGGATACACCATAGGAAAGAGCAAGTCCATGAGCATTGGCTATACGCGCGTTGAGCACCATCGAGTTGTAGACCTGCTCGAACTGCGCCTGCGGGACACCGGCGGCGTCCTCAAAGAGGGCTGCCATCAGACTCGGTTTGCGCAGATCGATACCTTTATCGTGGATCGCTTCGAATAGCGGCATGTGGACTTTTTCGGCAACTCCAAGCACCTCCGCGGCATAGAACGCTCGCGCGAGAATTTCCCAGGTCTCGTTAAAAACCGCCGGAATGCGCCGAAAATTCACGTCATCGCTCTGCGCGGCCTGCCAACGATCTATCCAGGGGTCGAAATTTTTGCAATGAATACAGGCGTAGGAAAAGACTTCCACGACCTCCACCTTTGCCGGGTCCTGGGTCGCCACCGGCACGGCCAGGCGAGAGTAGTGAGTGCCTTCGACGTACTCCGCAGCCTGCAATGGCAACGCGGTGAACGCCAGGAGAAGTATCAGTAACAGTGGTTGTTTCATTTTCGATTCCGAATCTTGTCCCGATCTAACTTGAGCCGAAGCGGCTAATGCGGGCGTGTCCCGCACGGCATTCCAGCCTAATCACACAACGCTGAAATTCTGTGATCACCATCCCGCCGCCACGCAACAGCGCCCGCGACCTGACTGGAAGCCCGCGACCTGGCCGCAAGCGCGACCGCTTAAGAAGCTTGCCAACAACCGCTGAAGCGGCCGCCAAAGGGCCCCGGCAGGAGATAAACACCGCAAGATTAGACTCCGGCGGGGTGGTTTGGTGCAACCTTCCCCTCAGTGGAGGCCTTGAATGTAATCGGCAAGCAAGCGGATTTCACCGTCCGTCAAGCCGCCGGCCACGCCGCGCATCATGCCACCATGTTCCTCGTCCGTTGCCCGATCACCCTCTCGATACGCGGTCAGCTGGGCAATGGTGTACGCGCTGGGCTGACCGCTGATCCCCGGAAACCCTGCCGGCGCATTGCCACTGCCGGATGGATTGTGACAGGCGCTACAGGCGGCCACGCTTTTCCTGCTGATGCCACCGCGATAGATCTGCTCAGCTCTGGCGAGGTCCGCATCGCTACCTTCAGCTTGATTCACTTTGGCCGGCAGCGAGGCATAGTACGCGGCCAGATCGGCCATATCCTGGTCGGACTTGGCGACGAGCTGACCCGCCATCAGGAGCACTGTGCGTTCACCGGATTTGATCATCTGTAACTGAGCCAGCGTATAGGCCTCATTCTGGCCAGCGAGGTTCGGATAGCTCGGATCGATGCCGCTGGCACCATCCGCACCATGACAGGCACCACAGACAGCTGCCTGCGCCTGTCCGGCCGCAGCGTCACCCCCGGCGAACGCCGGGACCGCGCCGGTAAGCGCACCTACAAAAGTGGCAAGCGCCACTAAAACCGTCGCCGACGGCCATGAATATCCGAATTGCATTACGCTTGCGTCCTTTATACTGGCCGGTCAAGGGGCGCGGATTATATACCAACTCCCCGTCCACCTCACAGGAGACCCAGCGTTTTGGCCGACCTGCAACGGCTTGAAGTCAGCTTTCTGACGAGCGCGCCCTCGCTGCGCAAGTGCCCGCCACCGCAGGGCCCTGAGGTCGCGTTTGCCGGCCGCTCGAACGCGGGTAAATCCAGCGTGCTCAACCGTCTGACCGGATCGCGGCAAACGGCCAGGGTGAGCAAAACCCCGGGCCGTACGCAGCTGCTGAATTTCTTCGCCGTGCGCGAGGGTGGCTGTCTGGTCGACTTGCCCGGGTACGGCTACGCGAAAGCCCAGAAGTCCACCCAGGCCGCCTGGCAGGAGTCGGTGAACGAATACCTGTCTTATCGCGAGAATCTGGTTGCTGTGGTGCTGGTAATGGACATTCGCCATCCACTGCAACCCTTTGATACGCATTTGCTCGATTGGGCCCACGATTCCGGAATTCCGATGCGCGTGTTACTCAATAAAGCCGACAAGCTCAAACACGGCGCCCGCCAGAACACCCTGCGCAACGTCCAGCAGAAGCTCGCCGGCAACCCGTTTGCCCAGGTGCAAAGCTTCTCGGCAACCTCCGGGTTGGGGCAGGCAGAATTGCTGGAAACTCTCGTGGACTGGTTGGTCGGGCAACCCGGTTCAGCGGCGGATTAACGCTCAGTGGGCCTGGTCCCAGTTGTCACCCTGTCCCACATCCACAATCAACGGCACGCTGAGTGCTGCAGCCGTGACCATCTGTTCGACAACGCCTGATACAAGCGCTTCTGTATCGTTTTCGGCAACCTCGAATACGAGCTCGTCATGCACCTGCATGATCATCAGCGCATCGAG
>JAPUFN010000323.1 GCA_027293665.1 Gammaproteobacteria bacterium
CGCTTCGTTGTGATCGTGCAGTGCGAGCATTTTCGGCGGCGCTACGCCGATGGCTGCTAACAAGGTCCGAGTGCGTCTGGTATCCTCTGCCGCGATGATCTCAACGCCCGAGAGTACTTCTACCGCTCGACTCGAAATGTCTCCCAGGTTTCCAATGGGTGTCGCAACGACATAAAGAGTACCGGTCATATCAAAGCCATGTCTGTAGCCGTTTTCCTTTGCCGCGAAAGCACACACCTGAAGAACCGCGTAAAGAACCACGAAAAGAAATGCGCGAACCCCGGCAGCACTTTAACGGGTGCCACGCTGGTCTGCCTGATCATTGTCGCAAGCTGGGGCTGTCAAAGCATCCCTCGCCAGACGAGCGATCCGGCGCTCGCCATCACGCAATCCGAACAGGAAATTCTGCTAATGCTCGATCGTGCGGCGAGCAGTCCGGCAGATCTCGCAGCCAGCCTTTTCTACCAGGCGGCCGCCGCCTATGCGGATCTTGCCCGGCAACGCGAGGCGATCGCGGCTTTCGCGCGCATTGAACCGGGTTGGCTGGCGCGTAGCGAACTTGCAAACTATCAACTGCTGAATGCGCAGATCGCACTGTTCAACAACGACCCTGGCAGCGCCGAGCGGCTGCTGGCTGGGCTCGATGAGAATCTGCCGGCGACGTCTGGCACACCTCTGGACAGGCGGCGCTACGATTGGGTTCAAGGTCAATTATGCGCAGCGCAGGGGGCCTATGTCTGCGCGGCAAATCGTCTCATCAATGCAAACCCCGGACCTGCGTTCCCTTACAACGACCTGATCTGGTCCTACATGGGTCGCGCGTCCGGCTACGCTGTGGCCTACCAGGGCGAAAATGGGCGCAGCATCGCCAGCGGCTGGTGGCAGCTGAAAGCTCAGCTGTTGCACAGCCACTCGGCACGCGAGCAGCAACGCGCATTCGCTACCTGGCGTGCCGAATGGCGCGACCATCCAGCCAGTCAACGACTGCCGCTCGCACTGCAGAATATCACCCGCGAAGTGTGGCAGCCGCAGCACATTGGCCTCATGTTGCCGCTCAGCGGTGGGCTGCGTAGAGCTGGACGTGCCGTGCGCGACGGTTTCGTTGCTGCCTACCTCGCCGCCAATGCAGACTCACAGGATAGACCGGGCGCCGATCTCCAGGTTTCCTTTTATGACACGCAATCTCAGCCAATGGCGCAACTCTATGAGCGCGTTCTCACAGACGGCGTAGATCTGCTGATCGGTCCGTTGCAGAAAGAACTCGTCACCCGCCTCAACAGCCTCAACCCCGAGATTCCAACTCTGGTTCTCAACTATCTCGAGACAAGCGATGTTCCGGCGGCCAATCTGCTCCAACTCGGGCTCGCGATCGAGGATGAGGCCCGCACTATCGGCCAGCAAATGCAGGCCGATGGCATCGAGAGCCTGCTGTTGCTGCACACCTACGAGGAATGGTCGTTACGTGCCAAAAGGCAGCTTGAGCGCCAGTGGACGGGTCCTGTCACAGTGCAGTCGTTTACCGATCTCAGGACAGTAACGGAATCTGTCGGCACCGCTATGAATGTCGCTGCTAGTCTGGCGAGAAAGCAGGAATTGAACGCCGCTTTCAAATTCGATCTGGAATTCCTGCCACGCGCCAGGGGCGATCTGGATGGGATCGTAGCCCTGGTAAACAACGTGGAAGCCAATGCGCTCGTGCCAGCGTTGCGTTTTCACTTCGCAAACAACCTGCCGGTCTACGCAACTTCTCAGGTGGTCCGTGGCGCACGACCGGCGCAACTGAGCGAACTGGCAAATTTTCGGGTCAGCGAGTTGCCCTGGTATCTGTTCGACGATCCACTCTATGAGGCGATCGACGAGTCCTTCGGGCTTGCCGCGAACCCATTCTCCTCCCTGTATGCACTGGGTGCTGACGCACTGCGCGTGAGCAATACAATCGCGCTACTCGACCGCAGTGGTACCACGCAGATGCTCGGCAGCACAGGAGTATTATCGCTCACGGCCGATGGCAGATTCCGGCGTGAACTGACGTGGGGTGTCATCCGACGCTCCACGGTGCAGGCCATGCCGTTCGTCAGCCACTGAAGATACGCACCTGAGGAATACGCGTCGACAGACCGGCAATTGGGCAGAGCAAGCCGCGGCGGAATTTCTGCTCGACCAGGGCTTGCAACTTGTCAGCAGAAACTTCAGCAGAAAGTTCGGTGAACTCGATCTGATCATGTTCGACGACGAGATACTCGTATTCATCGAGGTCAGATTTCGGCGTAACTCAATCTACGGCGACGGTTTGAGCTCGGTAGGCGGGGTTAAACAACGCAAAATAATTGCCGCCGCCCAGGCGTTCCTGCTGAGCAACCCCGGGCTGCGCTTTCGAGCCTGTAGATTTGACGTCGTAGCCGTATCACGTACAAACTATCGCCCCATGTTCAACTGGGTCAGCGACGCATTCAGCACCTATGCATAACCTCGGAATTGATCGATTTTCACGCCGCAGCCTCGTAAGTTCAGTGTCCACATCGTCTCCTTCACTAGCACTCATCGCACTGCTCGTGCTGAGTAGTTGTGCCACGTTTTCCAGCGATCCTGGTATTCGCGAACAGGGTGTCATGCTCGATGACAGCGTGATCAGCCGCATGGTGAAGCGAAAAATCCGCGACTCGGACGATGGGTATTCAACGGCTCACCTCGTTGCCATCAGTTACAACGGTATTGTGTTGCTACTCGGTCAGGTGTCCAGCGCAGAACTGAAAAACGCAGCCACCGACCAGGCAGAGAAAATCGGCAAGGTCCGCAGAGTTCACAACGAACTCGAAATCGGTGGTCCCATTTCATATATGGCGAGAACGAACGACAGCATGCTTACCGCGAAGCTAAAGTCCAAACTGCTGGTAGGCGCCGAAACATCGGCACGCAGGGTGAAGGTGATTACCGAAAACGGCATCGTGTACCTGATGGGCATGCTGCCTCGCGCGGAGGCAGAACGGGTGGTTGACGTCGCTCGCAGCGTTTATGGCGTGCAGAAAATCGTCAAGGTTTTCGAATACACCGACACCTGACGCTCTCTCTGTGCGCCTACGCTCTTTGCGCCTACGCTTCGTGCGCCTACGCTCTGTGCGCGCGAACTACTTGATAACCTGCAAATGGCCGCCGCGTTTTCGCGGCGGCGTGGGAGCGGGATCATCCGGATCTGCGTCCGCCGTTGCGGGATCCGTGCGATCATCGAACACCATCCCTTCACCCGTTTCCCTGGCATAGATCGCCACTACGCTGTTCGTCGGGAGGTAAACGTCGAAGGGACGACCGCCGAAACGCCCCGCAAAGCTGACCGAAGCATCGGCAACGAGGAAATCGCGAATCGCTGCGGGCGAAACGTTCAGCACAATTCGGCCATCGCTCACGTAATCCGCCGGCACCCGGACCTGATCTGAGTCCACGCTGACCATCAGATACGGCGTCAGCTCGCAGTCGATAATCCACTCATACAGCGCCCTGATCAGATAGGGGCGCTTGGACTTGCTCTTAGACTCCACCGGCAGGGTCGGTGTGCAGTTTACTCATGCATTTCCAGTTCAGTCTCGGTGAGGCTCAAGCGAAAAGTTTCACGCTCGAACATGGTCTGCATGTATTTCTGCAACGGCTTCGTAGAGCGTTCGGGCAGATTAATGTCGACTTCCTTTAGTCGCCAGAGGATGGGTGCGACACAGCAGTCGACCAGCGAAAAATCTTCGTTCATGAAATACGGTTTCTCGCTGAAGATCGGCGCTATGCTGATAATGCTCTCCCGCAGCTCCTTGCGGGCCTTGCTCAACACCGTTTCACGCCCTTTACCGGTCATCAGGAGATCCAGTCGACCGCTCCACTCCCGTTCAACCCGGGTAATCCACAGTCGCGACAGCGCGCGTTGTACCGGATACACCGGCAACAATGGCGGATGCGGAAACCGTTCGTCCAGATACTCCATGATTACATTCGCCTCATAGAGGACGAGATCGCGATCCAGCAGCGTCGGCAGACTGTTGTACGGATTGATCTCGGCGAGATCTTCGGGCTTGTTGTTTGGATCAACATCAATGATGTCAACTGCAACGCCTTTCTCTGCCAGCACCATTCGCACGCGATGGGAATACTGGTCTCGCGTATCGGAGAACAACGTCATTGAGGATCGTTTTGTAACTACGCTCATGCTTTACCTTTGGAAAACGGAATATGGGAGGTGCGACTCGACGCAATGCCGCGTCGAGTCGATGACTCAGTGTTTAACGTCTTTCTGGTATTCCCGGCCTAACAACCACGTGAACACAAACAGAATTACCAGGAACAGCAGCACGTAGACACCTATTCGATGACGTTCCAAGCGGCTTGGATCGCCAGTGTAGTAGAGGAAGTTCACGAGATCGTAAACCGCCGCGTCGAACTCTTCACTCGTGTAAGCACCTGTGCCTTCCTGCAACACCAGCTCATCACACATTTGCGTCGCGGTTGCTTCGCCTGGCTGGCAATTCGCGACTTGCACACCTTGCAGACCCTGCAGGACGTTGGGCATACCGACGTTTGGAAAAACTTTGTTGTTTACTCCCAGTGGCCGCGATTCATCGAGATAAAACGTCCGCAAATAGTTGAAGAGCCATTCGACGCCCCGCACGCGCGCCACCAGCGTGAGGTCAGGTGGTGGTGCGCCAAACCAGTTCTTTGCGAGTTCCGGGTCCATGCTGGTG
>JAPUFN010000324.1 GCA_027293665.1 Gammaproteobacteria bacterium
AGCATTAGGCACAGGAGCCGGCCTTGCCGCTTTAGGTTTTTGGTTATTTGTTGCATCTGTCATAGCGGTAGGTGTGTGGGACAATATCCGCAAGCGGGAATCGCAACACGAAACCCTGCGGCGCGTGGTCGAAAGCGGCCAGCCGATCGACGTGGATCTGACCGATAAACTACTTTCTATAACGAGCGGGGTCGCCAGCAAAGAGCTGGAACGAGACCTCAACGTCTCCGGGTTGATCGTTCTTGGTATCGCACCCGGTATGGTTCTCATGGGCTGGTTGATGTCCATGGCGCTGGCGGAGGAATTGCTCTACATCCTGTCAGGCGTATCGCTACTCATGGTGTGTCTTGCTGGGGGCCTGATGGGCGCCGCCTATGCAGTCGGTCGTTGGTTTCGAGATGAAGACGACGCTCAATCACCGGTTTAAATTTCATCGTGCCAGACGGTCAAAACCCTTTAGCCGCAGCTCCGGAAGCGTTAATTGTCAGCCTCGCACGAACAGGCGATCGTGACGCTTTTGCGGAGCTGGTGCGTCGTCGGCAAACCTGGATACGCAACCTGATGCGAAAGTGTTGTGGTGATGCAACGTTAGGCGATGATCTGGCACAGCAGGTATTTCTGCAGGCCATGCAGGATATTCGTCGATTACGCAATCCGAAGAAATTTGCGGCCTGGCTGCAAAGATTGGCGATCAACGTCTGGCGCAAGCACTTGCGGACAAAAGATGCTCTCAAAGACGCTGCGGAGCCAGACGAGATCGAAATGAGTCGACGCGATTCGACCAGTGTTGCACTGGATCTGGAAGCCGCTCTGGCAACGCTATCGACTCCGGTGCGTTTGTGTGTCGTTCTGTTTGCTGACGAAGGCATGACTCATGGAGAAATCGCAGAACTTACGGATCTGCCATTGGGAACGGTCAAATCTCACATCCGCCGCGGGACACAACGTCTGCAGCAACTACTAGATGTATACGCCGACGGGCTTGACGAGGAGGGTTCATCTTGAGCGAGCACACTCCAGATAATTCACTACAGCAGATGTTCGCCCAATCGAATCAGGAATTAGCGGGGGATGCCTTCACGACCGAGGTCATGTCCCGTGTAGACAAGCTGAAGTACCGGGTGATTGTTCGCAGGGTATTGCTGGGTCTCGCGTTTGCCCTGATCACCATTCCACTGGAAGACGTCGTGCTCGGGCTTACGCATTTCCTCCTGCTGACACTTGTCGAGCTTGATAACTCCCTGGTAGCCGATCTGCTCGCCCCGGTGAACAGCGTCGCAAGCCTGCTCTCGATGATCCTGCTCACCTTGCGAATCGCCCATAAGCGACTTTTCAACTAGCCGACAAACATTCGCCGCCACCTGCCTGAAAAAAGCAGATTTGACTGTTTTTCCGCTTGCGGCATAGAGTTGGCTGTTCGGCAAACCGCAGAATGGCAAAAAACGTCTTGAGGGGGACTGCAGGTGACCACGCAATTATCGGATGAGACGCTGTTCGACATGCACCGCCGGATGGTGCGTATTCGCATATTCGAAGAGCACGCCGGCAAGTTGATGGAGGACGGCAAGATTCCCGGTGCGCTGCATCTCTACGTCGGCCAGGAGGCGATTGCGGCCGGCGTTATGGTCCACCTGAGCGATGACGACTGGATCACCAGCACCCACCGCGGCCATGGCCACCTCATCGCTAAAGGTGGTGAATTTAAGCCCATGTTCGCTGAAATCTACGGCCGCGCCACCGGCTACTGCAAAGGCAAGGGTGGCAGCATGCACATCTCCAACATGCAGATCGGCATGCTCGGCGCAAACGGCATTGTTGGCGCAGGGCCACCCATCGCCGTGGGAGCTGCGTTTTCCAACAAGTTCCGGAAAACCGACAGAGTCGCCATTACGTTCTTCGGTGACGGTGCCAGCAACGAAGGCTCCTTCCATGAAGCCGCCAACATGGCAGCACTCTTTCGCCTGCCGGTGGTCTTCGTCTGCGAGAACAATGGCTACGGCGAATATACCCCTCAAGCCAATCATCAGGCGATCGTCGATGTTGCCGACCGCGCCGCCGGCTATGGCATGCCCGGTGTCATTGTCGATGGCATGGATGTGGTCGCCGTCTTTGAGGCCGCCGGCGCTGCCATTGAGCGGGCTCGGGAAGGATCAGGACCAACTTTACTCGAGTGCAAGACCTACCGCTTCTATGATCACGTCGGTGTGCGCGGCATGGGGCTCAACTACCGCTCGGACGAAGAACTCGCCCGGTGGCAAAAGCGTGATCCGATAACCCTGTTCGAAGGGCATCTTGCCGAGCACAGTATCCTGTCCGAGGAAGCCGCGCAGGCCATCCACGCAGAAATTACCGAGCAGGTGAAGGCGGGAATCGAATTCGCAGAGTCGAGTCCGTTCCCGGAGCCGGACGCTCTGCTGGAAGACGTTTATGCCTGAGCAGAATCAAGCAAGGAGTCGAATTCATGGCTGAAGCAAAACCCGAGGCACGCAAACTCCGTTACGTCGCCGCAATCACCGATGGCGTGCGCCAGGTATTGGAGGAACAGGACAACTCCTTCCTGGCCGGAGAAGATGTCGCTGGTGCCGGTAGCGTCTATGGTTACTACCGTGGCTTGTTGGAGCAATTCGGGCCCGACCGGGTCTACGACACGCCAATATCCGAAGAAGCCATCATCGGCCTTGCCGTGGGTGCCGCGGCAACCGGCTGCCGGCCGATCGTCGACCTGATGTTCATGGACTTCGTCTGTGTGGCGATGGACCAGATCGCCAATCAGGCGGCCAAGATGAAGTACATGTTCGGCGGCAACGCCACCCTGCCCCTCACCATCACCACCTCGGGCGGCGCCGGTCTGTCGGCCGCGGCCCAGCACAGCCAGAGCCTCGAAGCGATGTTGTGCCATGTGCCCGGGTTGATGGTCGTGTATCCGTCCAACGCCTACGACATGAAGGGGTTGATGATCTCCTGTGTGCGCGAGGACAACCCGACGGTGATGGTCAAGAACAAGGTGATCCTCGGCAAGAAGATGGTCGT
>JAPUFN010000325.1 GCA_027293665.1 Gammaproteobacteria bacterium
TTCAATAAACCGAGCTTTGGCGGCAGCAAACGCCCTGTGCGTGAGCGTCCGCCTTCCGGGAAAAATTCCACGCAGTGGCCACGCCGGTATACCTGATACAGATATTCGGAGAACACCGCCGCGTATACGGGATCATCGCGAAAAACCCGCCGCATGAAAAACGCCCCGCCGCGCCTGAGCAGCGCACCGACGATCGGCAAGTTCAGATTATCCCCTGCGGCGACATGGGGAATCATGAAGCCGTACTGGTAGAGCATGTAGGAGAGCAAAAGATAGTCGAGGTGACTGCGGTGGGACGGCACGTAGATGATGGTATGTGTCTCCGAAATCTGTCGCACCCGCTGTAAGCCGCTGATCTCGAGACCGCTGTAGATGTGGTGCCAGAACCAGGTGAGCAATCGACACAGGACCCGCACCGTGGTGATGGACATGTTTGAAACGATGTTGAGAGCGGCTTTGCGTGCCTGACGCTGCAGCTTGGCTTTCGATAAATGTTCGCTCTGGCTTTCGATCGCCTGCACTACCGCACGCGAGTTGAGGATCTGGTTCACCAGGGTCCGGCGGTGCGAGAAATCCGGACCAAGGGTTGCCACCCGCTGGTTGCGTAATTGCACCCGCAATAGTCGCGCCGCTCGACGCACGACAATGTTGGGATCAGCGTGGCTCAGCTCACTTAAAGGGATGGGATTCCCCAGACTGACCACAATGCGCTTCCGGTTGAGAATGAGGTTCAACATTCTCTTCAGGCGCGAGGTGACAGCCCAGTTCTCCGTGAAGAACGAGCGCAGGATCGATCCCTCCTTGTGAATACCCCAGCCCCAGAATACGGCGACCGGCACCAGTTGCACGTCCGGCGAATGTGCACTCTGTTCGAGGATGCGGACCATGCGATTAGAATAGGTTTGCATGGTGTTGCGGCGAAACCAGCCGCCCGTAGCCCGGTTGAGAAAGAAAAAGCGTCGATTTTCGATCTGCTCGCCCAGCTCGATTGGTGTCAACGGCGCAGACATGCCGTGCGCGGCACAGATGAGGTCAACGATGATGAGATCGCTCAGCGAGCGATTTTGCAGTACGTAGATCAGGTTGTGGGATTGCTCTGGCGGGATCTGTTCTTCTTCGCCCGCGAGACGAGGTCGGGCGATCTTCGCGATCAGTGCACGACACAACGTATAACTAAGTTGCTTGAGCCGCTGCACAAATCACCCTGCGGCTGTCGACTTCGGCACTGTCAGCCTGGCTCCTTTGGCCATCCCTGACCTCACGCTGCTAATTCCGTGACTCGAGTTTTCTGCCTTCGAACAGAGTCTCCAGATCCGGCGGCTGCTCGCCGCTGGAGAGAATTTCCACTTCCCAGATGTCCCGATATTTCCGTTCGGTTTCCTGATCGGCATCGGTTGGCGACCTGATGATTGTGGGTCGCAGGAAGATCAGCAGATTGCGCTTCGTGCGTGAGTCGGAATCCGAGCGAAACAGTCTGCCAATCCCGGGAATGCTGCCGAAAAATGGCACTCTGCGATCAGTCTCACTGATGTCGTCCACGATGAGTCCGCCTAACACGATTGTCTGCCGGTCCTCGGCCAGTACCGTGGTCTCGATTGTCCGTTTGGAAGTGACGACATCGGAAAAACCGTTATCGCCGATCGGCGTAGGCACCACCGCGGTGATTTCCTGGTAAACCTCGAGGCGCACGGTTCGACCATCAAGCACATGGGGTGTCACGGTCAACGTCAGACCGACGTCTTCGCGTTGGATCGTAGTGAAGGGGTTGTCCGAGCCATCGCCTGACGTAGAAAACGAACCGGTACGAAATGGTACCTCGTTACCGACGACGATTTTTGCTTCCTGGTTGTCGAGTGTCAGCAGACTGGGAGTGGACAGCAGGTTGGCGTTGGAGCTGGTAGACAGGGCCTGCACGATGGCGGCGAAAGATATCCCGCCGGCGTCGATTTTTGCGACCGCAATGGTTGGCGTATTAACCGAGGCGAGACCTGAAATGAAATCGACCTCGCCATCCTCATCCGGGACCAATGCAGCCAACAAGCTGTTGATTGCGCCGTTGAGCGGCGTGGTGATCAAGGGAACAGCACTGCCATCGGCATCAACGGCGGCGAACTCCACGCCGATATCGAGGGTATCCGTGATGGAGATCTCGACAATCGCAGCTTCGATCAATACCTGGGCGCGCCGGACGTCGAGTTGGTCGAGAATATCCTCGATTTCAGTCATCTGACTTCTATCGGCGCGGACGACGATCGCGTTCAGCGATGGATCCGCCTGAATGCTCGGCGGCAGCTGATTGCCTTCTGCTTGTGTCTGGTCCGTGATGATCTGGCTCAGGAGTTCGGCGATGTCCGTGGCGTCGGCAAATCTCAGTTTGAATACCTGTGTCGATCCGGCGGCGGTAGTCGGTCGATCCAGCTTTTCGACGAGCTTCAGGATTTCAGCCACCGGGCGCGGTTTGCCCCTGACGACGATGGTATTGTTCCGCTCGTTGGCAATGAGATTGATGCGCTGAGGACCGACGGCGGATCTGCCGATCTGTTCAGGGGCCAGCAACTCCAACAGGGTGACCAGGGTGCCCACCCAGGCATGCTTGAGTTGCAGGAGTACGACTTCGTCCTCATTGGCGATGTCGATCTGTTCGATGATTTGCAACAGCCGGATCATGTTGTCGGCATGATCTGTGAGGATCACGATGTTGGGCTTCGCAACCGCGGCGAGGTGGCCGTACTGCGGCATGATCGGCCGCAGAATCTTCACAAGCTCTGCAGAGTCCACGTTCTGCGCGGCAATGACCCGTGTCACAAGTTCTTCCGGCGCGAGGTCGTCCAGCGCGCCCTGTGGCCCTGGCGTTTGTCTGCCCTGTGCGTTCGGAGTTATCCGGATGATGTCTCCCGAAGGCATTGCGATGAAGTTGTGCACCCGTAGCACGGAGAGGAAGAGAGCATAGACAGCCTCCTTATCCATCGCCGTACTCGAAATAACGGTCACATTGCCTTTGATTCTTGGATCCACGACAAAGGTTTTGCCAGTGATATCGGCGACCTGGGTGACGAACTCTTTCAGCTCAGCATTTTTGATATTGATCTTCCAGGTCTGCTCGGCCGCCTGGGCGGTGATTGGTGCAAAGAGCTGACCACAGAGCAGAGCAATGAGCAGGACACAGGTGCCGCACGTTGGTCGCAGCACAAAAAGTCGCAATACTGGACTTCGGAATTTCAAGTTGGCCATCACTAATTCAGTGAAGCGGTGATGAAAAACCGCCGATTTCCCCGTTGCACTTCCAGGCGTGCTGAGCCTTGCGCCAATATGTTGTCAATTTGTTTTTGGTCTTGACGAATATCGCCGACGGCCTGGCCATTGACGGACAGAATGATGTCGCCGGGTTGCAAGCCAGTTTGACTAAGGTAGGGTGACTGAGCAAGGTTATCCAGGCGGTAGCCTTGCGAGCTACCAACGCTGACGGGTGCTATGCCGAGATCATCGAGTGCGCGCTGCGGGTCTTCGCTGAGTCGATCCCGATAGGCATCGATCAGTTCTCGTGGCGTACGGTTGCTCGTAACCTGGCGGCCAGCCGCACCAGTGGTGGCGGCGAATTTGTCGGGAATGTTGGATTCCGGTGCGTTCGCCAGCTGCAGTTGTGCCACATCCGGAAAGCGCAGCGTCTCGCGCGCGCCGGCGCGGCGCAGGACAATGTGTTGCGGGTGAACCTCGATCAGTTCGGCGTTGCCGGGTAGCAGGTCACCGATCTGGTAGAGTTCGCCCGGTTTGCCTTTCTGCGCGACGATTGCCGCTGAGTCGGCATCTGCGCTGCCTTGTTCGGCGACGAAAACGCCAAGCAATTGCAGTGGCAGTCGCGTCTCCACTTCAGCCGTAGCGCCATCGATGGCGGCCGTTGCGCCTGCCACACCAAACAGATTTCTCGCCAGTATCGCGTTGACACTATTGGCGGTCGGTGCCCGGAGTGGGCTGGCAGACGTGCCAGAACTCATGGTCAGTTCGGAACCGGCGGGCCCCGAGACAAAAAAGAGCACCGACATTGCCAGCGTATAAGCAATACCAAACACCGCCAGCCAGCGGGCAGGTTCGACGAGCGACGTTGCGAGTGTGTTCAACAAAAGCAGTAACCTTGGCGTGTTAACTTGTTGATCTTAAAAAACTTGTTCCTCAACCTCCAGCACCACCGCGTGATCTGGATCACTTCCTGGCCAAGGCGCGTTGAGAAGGCGGGTCAAATACTTGGTGATACCGATCTTTGCATAGCCGTTGGCCAGTAATTCCGCGCGCATCAGCGGAGTCTGCCCACCCACTTCGAAGACCACAGCTTGGGGTATATCGCCCAGATAAGCGAGTGTTTCAGGCAAATTACCTGTCGAAGTCTTGCCGGACAAGACGTAGGTTACCGGGCCGCCGGTCCAGGTGATGGTGCCGTTCGCGGCAGTGGGGGTGCGCCCGGTAAAAGTCAGTTCCACATTGTCGAGCCTGAAGCTGCCGCTCAACGAGATCTGGTAGGGACGCAACCACTCATTGATCGCCCCCGCGGATAGTCTGCCGGACACCTCGATACGAGTTGTGTCAGCCAATGGCAAAACCTCGATGGTGCCTGCGAGGTTGTCGTGGGCGGTGCGTAGCCCGAGGTCGTAACGCAGTGCAGCGTTGAGCATGGCAGCCGGATTGATGCGCCATTGCAGTTCGCCCAGTGGTCTACCGCGCACGATGAGCTGTGCATGACCCTGCCACAACGTGCCAGCGGGATTCACCAGCGTGACCTCCGGCGGGACCCAGGTCCGCAGTATGCCAGCGGGTGCAAAGAAAACGGCGAAACCGAGAAACACGACAGTGCCGGCGGCAATGGTCTTACGCATGGTCAGCGCGTGCGACCCAGAAGTCGCTGCAGGATGTCCTGATACATCTGCGCGAGTAGCGCAAGGTCACTGATTGCGACGCACTCATCCACGCTGTGTATCGTCTCGTTGACCGGTCCGAGTTCTACAACTTCGCAGCCCATCGGCGCGATGAACCGTCCATCTGAGGTGCCGCCAGCCGTCGAAGCTTCGACCTCAATCGCAGAGGCAGCAGCGATACTGGCAGCCACGGCATCGAGCAATGCACCACCGGAGGTGAGAAACGGCTCACCGGAAAGCGACCAGTCCAGTTCAAAGCGCACGGCCAGCTGCTCCATGATGGTTTGAACCTGCTCTTTGAGGCCGCTGCTTGTCTGTTCCGTACAAAAACGCAGGTTGAAATCCAGTTCGACAGCGCCTGGTATGACGTTGCTGGCGCCGGTTCCGGCGTGGATGTTCGAGATCTGTAAACTCGTCGGTGGGAAGTGAGAATTACCATTGTCCCAGACGGTTGAGGTCAGCGCCGCAAGTGTCGATGGCAACTGATGGATCGGATTGTCGGCGAGTTCGGGATAAGCCACATGACCCTGACGCCCGTAGATGCGTAGTCTGCCGTTGAGTGAACCGCGTCTGCCAATCCGCACGGTGTCACCGACTTGTCGTGCAGAAGAGGGCTCTCCGACGATGCAGTAGTCGGGCGTTATGCCCTGCGTCTGTAAATGCTTGACGACTCGACGTGTTCCATCGACCGCAGCTCCCTCTTCATCGCTCGTGATGAGATAGGCAAGTGCGCCGTTGAACTGCGCGTTTTGCTCCAGAAACTTATCGCTGGCGATCACCATAGCCGCCAGAGACCCCTTCATGTCCGCAGCACCACGACCGTAGAGCATGCCGTCACGAACGGTTGGCACGAAAGGCTCCGATGTCCATTCCGCAACCGGTCCGGTTGGTACGACGTCCGTGTGACCGGCAAAAACGAACAATGGTGAGTCTGTCGGATCTCCCAGTACCGCCCAGAGATTCGTCACATCGCCGAAGACCAGCGATTCGATGCGAAATCCCTGTTTTTCGAGCGCAGCGCCGATGACCGCCTGGCAACCGGCGTCGTCAGGTGTGAGGCTCGGCTGCGCGATGAGTTCGCACGCCAGTTGCAGGACGCTGTCAGTTTGCTCGGGCATGCGTTTGTCGGCTAGTTGTGTTTGTGCAGTTGCGTATTCAGTTCGATTGCTTTGCGGTTCGGTCGGCATTCGACCCGACCGGTCTGACCATTACGGATGAACAGCAGGTCATCGGCGCCTGCGAGTTCCCGTGCTTTACGCAATGTAATACCGCCGAACTCGTCAAGCTGACTCACCGGGGTCCCGGCTGTTATGTAGAGGCCTGCTTCGATCGTGCAGCGATCGCCAAGCGGTATTCCAGTGCCGGCGTTGGCTCCAATCAGACAATGTTCGCCGATAGAGATGGTAATTGCGCCACCGCCAGACAATGTTCCCATCGTGCTGGAACTGCCGCCGAGATCAGTATGGGCGCCGATGATCACGCCTTGCGAGATTCTACCTTCTACCATGTTGGGACCAAGAGCACCGGCATTGAAATTGACGAGTCCTTCGTGCATCACGGTCGTGCCGTCACCAAGAAAAGCCCCCAGACGGATTCTACTGGCATCCGCAATGCGGACACCGGGTGGGATCACGTAGTTGGTCATCTTCGGAAATTTATCGACGGAAAACACTTCCAGGTTTCTCCCGGCACGGAGCGCTGCAAGCTGAGCGGCGGCCATTTCCTGGATGTGGCAGGGACCCTCACTGGTCCACGCCACATTTGGCAGGTGGCCAAAGATGTCCCCAAGGTTCAGAGTATTGGGCAGCGCCAGGCGATGTGACAGCAGATGCAGTTTGAGATATGCCTCCTGGGTCGAAGTTATCGGCGTATCTTCATGCAGGACAACGGCTGTCAATGCCATGTCCGATTCGATCAGTGCGGTTGTTGTGCCATTGGCGGTGGTGCCGGTCGCCGCAGCGTAAGCCCGGGCGGTTTCGCAACTGACAGAAGTGACGCCAGGTTTGAAGTGTGCGGCGATGGCCGCAACGACTTCCGGTTCCGGTGACATGATCGGCGCTGGAAAGAAACAGTCCAGCGGCGCACCCGCAGCGTCGTTACGGGTGGTACCTAAAGCGAACGCGAATATATCCGTCATCGTGAAAGGTCGACGTTTTCCCGGGGCGGCTAACCTACCACAAGCGGGTTATTTACGTCAGCGCCCCCGGTGTCAGTGAATTCTCAGCCAATCGCTCAGTCGTTCGGCTGCGGCAATGCAATCAGCCAACGGTGCGACCCAGGCGACTCTGATGTGTTGGGCGCCGGGATTGCCGTCGTTGTTTGTGCGTCCGAGGTAGGAACCCGGTAGCACTGTGATGTTGCGTTCCTGGTAGAGCCGGCGGCTGAAGGCCTCGTCATCCTCGCCGATGTTGAGCCAGTGGTAAAACCCGCCTTCGGGATCAGCGACTGGCAGTGCCGTTGCGAGGATGGGTGTCACCGCTGCGAACTTCTGCCGATAAAGGCGCCTGTTTTCGATAACGTGTTCCTCATCCTGCCAGGCTGCGGTGCTGGCTTTTTGCACATGGTTGGCCAGAGCACACCCCTCGTATGTCCGGTATTGGTAGTAGCGTGCCAGGATCTGCGCGTCACCAGCCACGAATCCCGAGCGCAAGCCGGGAAGGCTCGATCGTTTGCTCAGCGAATGGAAAACAACGCAGCGCCGGAAATCGTCGATGCCTGCAGCGGCGGCCACCTCCAGCAGTCCTGCGGGCTTATTTTCCTCGGTAAGATATATCTCCGAATAACACTCATCAGCGGCGATTACAAAATCGAAGCGTTCAGCCTGCTCGATGAGCCAGAGCATGTCCTCTGCGCAAAGGTTACGTCCCGTGGGATTTGCCGGTGAGCACAGGTACACCAACTCGCAGGCGCGCCAGATCGCTTCGGGTATGTCCGCATAGCGCGGCCGATAATCGTCGGCTGGTTGACCGGCGACGAAATAGGGGGTTGCACCTCGCAGCACGATCGCACCCTCATAGATCTGATAGAAAGGATTGGGCAGCAGTGCCACAGACTTCGGTCTGCCGCTGAGGATAGCCTGGCCGAAGGAAAATATGGCCTCCCGCGTGCCAGCCACCGGCAGCACCTGAGTCGCGGGATCGACACGCGCTGCAAATCGGCGTTGCAGCCACTGCGCAATGGCAACACGCAGGGGTTCCTCACCGCGGGTGGCAGGATAAGCGGCGAGATCCGCTGTGAGCAGGTCTCGATCCGTAAGAATGTCAACGACGAACTCGGGCGGATGATGCTTGGGTTCGCCGATTGACAAGGCAACGTGCGGATAAGATTGATCGGCCTTGACGCCGTTTTTGAGTTGCTGCAATCGCTCGAAGGGATATGGCTTGAGAGCATTCAGGTAGGGGTTCATCCGACGTCACTCATTGTATGGTTACCTCGCCACCGCCAGCTGTCTGTCCAGACGTTGCCGAATGGTGTTCTCGAGCAGGTAAATCTCTTCGTCGCTCGCGATTGGGAATCCAGCCTCGTTTTGAATGGTAAAGACGTCTTCCACACGTTCGCCGAGCGTAGTGATGCGTGCGTTGAGTACAGATATCCCGAGTTCTGCGAATAATAGTCCGATGCTCGCGAGCAATCCTGGTCGGTCGGAGGCAATGAGATTCAGCTCCGAAGCAGTCGCGCCGGCGTGATTGGTAATCTTGACTCTGGTCGCTGTTGGTAACTGCTTGAGCTGACGCGGTAGTCGACGTTTGGCAATATTGGGAAATTCGTTGGATTGGCTGAGGATTTTCGTCAGCTCATCCTGCAGGTGGTCACGCTCACTTTGCCGCTTGCCGGCTACATTGCCTTGTTCATCCAGAACGATGAACGTGTTGAGGCACAAACCGCTGGGGGAGGTGTGAATGTTGGCATCATAGACTGACAGGCCGAGTTGATTGAGCGCGGCGACCGTTGATGCAAAGAGATACTGACGGTCGGCCACGTAAACGCTGATTTCCGTGGCACCTTCGTCGGACACCTGGCCTTTCTGGACGTGCAGCATGACCAGTGGCGTCGCGTGGGGGTCGTGTTGCTGCATCAGGCGCGTCATTTCTGCCACCTGTCTTGGTGTGTGCCGTAAGAAGAACTCATTGCCTGGAACTTGCCACACGTCGCGTATCTGTTCTTCAGTAACACCGTACCCCAACAGCTTTTCGGTCGCGCTTTCCTTGCAGGCGCGTATCGTGGCTTGTTTATCGAGGGGAGATTCGAGGCCTCGACGCAAGGCCTTTCGCGTCTCGCCATATAGTTGGCGCAGTAGTGTCGCTCGCCAGTTGTTCCAGAGTGTCGGATTGGTAGCGTTTATATCAGCCACGGTCAGTGCATAGAGATAGTCCAGGCGCCGAACGGATTTGACCTCGGTGGCAAATTCTAAAATGACGTCGGGGTCATAGAGATCTTTGCGTTGGGCTATGCTCGACATTGTCAGATGCTGCCTAACAAGCCAGGCAACGAGCTCCGTGTCATCATCGGTTAGTCCATGTTGTGAACAGAATTTGATGACGTCTGTTGCGCCGAGTTCAGAGTGATCGCCACCGCGACCTTTGCCAATATCGTGGTAGAGACCGGCCACGTAAAGTAGTTCGATCTTGGGAATGTTACGCACGCAGTGACAGGCAACAGGGAACAATTCTTCACTCGATCGGTAGTGAAAACGGCGCATGTTGCGAATGACCATCATGGTGTGGGCGTCCACCGTATATATATGAAAGAGGTCGTGCTGCATCTGGCCGATGATTTCCCCGTATTCGGGCAGGTAGCGGCCGAGTACGCCGTAGCGCCGCATTCGGGTGAGTTGAGAGACGAGCGTATAGGGTGCTTTCAACAGGTCCATAAACAGGCTTGTGACTTCGGGATTGCGGCGAAAATCGTCATCGATCAGGTGCAGGTGGCCGCGGATCATTCGGATCGTCTCCGCGCGCACACCGGCTATATCACGGCGATTTGCCATGATGACAAATATTTCCAACAGGGAGCTTGGAGTGTCACTGAAGACCTTGTCATGGCAGGCCTCCATATAGTTGTTACGGATCCGGAATCGCTCGTTGATGGGTTCGATTGTGGGTTTCTCCCGGCCCCGCAGTATCGATTCTTCGAAGTACTGCATTACGACGTCGTTGACTTCCCGCAACTCGAGCACATGCTGGTAGTACATTTTCATGAAGCGTTCGACACCCCGCTTGGCGCCGGTATCTGCAAATCCCAATCGCTCGGCCAGCCCTCGCTGATACTCGAACTGCAGCCGGTCCTCTTTGCGCCCCGCGAGCAGATGCAGGCCGAATCGCACCCACCACAAAAAGCGCTGGCCATCGAGAAACCAGGTCCGCTCTTGCGTTGTCAAAGCCCCTATTTTCTCAAGATCGCGCGGTTCTGAGGTGCCGAACTGACGCTGCAAAACCCAGATTACGGTCTGCAGATCCCGCAGGCCGCCCGGAGAAGCTTTGAGGTTGGGTTCCAGCCCGTACTCGACGTTGTCGAAGTGACGGTGCCGGGCTTCCTGCTCGTCGCGTTTTGCGCGGAAGAATTTGGCTGCAGGCCAGAGTCGGTTGGCCGAGAGGACTTTATCGAGCTTGCCAGACAGATTTTCAGAACCGACCAGATAACGCCGCTCGTACATGGCCGTCGCGACGGTAATGTCCTGGTGTGCTTCTTTCTTGCAGTCGCTGAGCCGTCGCACGCTGTGGCCGATTTCGAGATTGAGGTCATAGAGACATTGTAAAAACGCGCGAATTTCGGTGCTCCAGGCACTGGGCTTTTTTGCCAGGATGAGCAAGTCGACGTCGGAGTGGGGAAATTGTTCACCTCTGCCGTAGCCACCCACTGCAAACAGGCACAGCTGCCGTTGCGCCTGCTCGGGTATAAATTTCTGCCAGATTTCGGTTAGCAGATCGTCGAAGAAGCGGGTGCGTTCAGCCAACAGATCTTCGACGTTGTGCCTGCTCCAGTAGCGGTCGGCAAGATTGTTGTCGTGGCTATGCAGACGTTCGCTCAAAGCCTCTATGTACCGCCCGGGTCCGGCACCGTATCGCCTCAGGGTACCTGCGTTTTCAGTATCTTCCCCGGTGAGCCCAACACTCACGCAAAAGGCTCCCCGGGTCGTCGGGTTAGTACGTCACAACCCTTTGTCGTCACCAGGATCGTGTGCTCCCACTGTGCCGACAACTTGTGATCTTTAGTTACCACTGTCCAATAGTCCGGCAGAATTATGATGTGACGCTTGCCGGCATTGATCATCGGCTCAATCGTAAAGGTCATGCCTTCTTCGAGCTCCAAACCGGTGTTGGCTTTGCCGTAGTGAACGA
>JAPUFN010000326.1 GCA_027293665.1 Gammaproteobacteria bacterium
GCCTAGCGGCAGCCGGATAAATCGGTCCGGCGCCATTGATGAGTTGCATGGGACGGTTGTGGCTACCCAGACAACCGGTTAGCAGCAATGCCAGTAACAAGCCGAAAAATTTGTGCGGCCCGATCGTCATGATTCAGCGGATTGCGAGGGACGATTCACAGCGACCGGTATGCCATCACGCAGCACTTCGAACTGCCAGTCGGCATTGTCCGCCGTTACAGGCGGCTTGTTATGCGGATGAAAAACCGCGCCATCGGCCGCGTACTGCAGGATGTAGGCCTTGCGGGTGTCAGGCGTTGTGTTCGGACCGGTTCTGTGTGGCGTGAGACTGGAAAAAACGGCAATCGAGCCAACTTCCAGCGGCAGTGGCACGGCGCCGGCTGGGTTTTCGAGGCACTGGAAGCCGAGCGGCGTCCAGCGATGGTGGAGTGTGCCGCTACGATGCACACCGGGCACGATCCAGGGACAGCCGTTGTCAACGCTCGCCGCCGTCAACGCAATCCAGCAGGTCAGATACTGCTGCGGCTCGACAAACGTGTAGCCGTTGTCCTGATGCCAGGGAAACTCATCCGCAGTGTTACCTTTTTTGTAGACAAGCTGATCCCAGTACAGTCGGACATCGTTGCCGATGAGGTCACGCAGCAGCGCAAGCAGTACCTCGTGCCTTGCGAATCGTGCGAGCACCTCGTCGCGGGCTACAAGATGTGGCGAGAAACTGATTTCCCCCGCTCGGGCGATACCGTATGTCCCATCCTCCTGGGCACTGAGAAATGCTTCAGCCTCGGCTTCGATCGGATCGATCGCCGCCACCACAGCGGCGATCTCTTCAGCGTCGAAGGCTTTTTCGAGGCAAAACGCGCCGTCACGGCAGAACGCCTCGGCCTGAGCTTCGGATATGAACTCATAGGGCCCGCTGGGGTCCTGCCATTGAAAGTCCCGGTTGCGCTCGTGCAGTTCCATGGTAGAAAGCATGTCATCGCAACCCCGCGCGCCGCAAGTCCTCAAGTACGCTGTGCTAAGCTTTTCTTCATGGCACTGCGGCAACAAGTTCTCGTGTTGTACCTCTCCTCGTCGGCGCTGGATACCGAGGTCATCGGCTGGTCAATGTACGACGGGACCGGCGAGAAGAAGCATATGTCGGGCGATGCGGACGAGCCGCCTTACACAACCGGGCTGGGCGCCATGAAAGATGGCTGGCGCCTGATCCAGGCGAGCCAACTGCAGCCGCACCCGAGTGGCGACGAGTTTCGTACGTCGTATCTGAAGTATGAGTTCTTTTTCGAGAAGCTCGCGGAGGCGACGGATGTCTGACTCCAGGCTCCTCACAACCGGGCAGATGGCGCAGTTCGCCGCGCGCGGCTTTTTGCGCTTCGACGCCATCGTGCCAGAGTCACTCAACCAGGCATTTCTCGATGATATCGGGCACACCGATGACACTGCAGATCTCAACGTTCGCGAACATTACGCGCGAATCATGTCATCAAGCAGCATCCCCGCAGTGCCTCCCGGCACAGCGCTCGACGCGACCTATCCGCCCGACTCGCCAATGGGTCGGATTCTGGCGCTGCCTGAAGTTGCAGGAGCCGTGCAGAGCCTCGTCGGTGAGAACTGCTTGTTCGATCATCATTTTCTGCATCTGGCTTTTCCGCCGCATCTGCTTGGCAAGCGGCCGCTCGCGCAGCACACACACCAGGATTCGACGATCGATCCACGCCAGGCATTCGACCTGCAGATCATGTACTACCCGCAGGACGTCACCGCGGACATGGGCGGTACCCGTTTTATCCCCGGCACCCACTTGCGTGTGGTGAGCGAAGCCGCCATTTCTCGCTATCAGAACATGCTGGGGCAACAACACGTGGTGTGCGAGCCCGGCACGATCTTGTTCCTGCATCACGGCGTCTGGCACGGCGGCGGCGCAAATAACAGTGATCGACTGCGCTATATGTTCAAGATCCGGCTGTGCCCGACAGCGCCACAGGTGCGATTGTGGGACACAAGCGACCTGAATGATGCCCAGCCGCAACGCCCGATCTACTGGCTCGATGAGCAACCGGATCCGAATTCGGTGCACACGGTGCTGACAACGCCCGAACCCTGGCAGGAGAACGACACTGGCCGGCTCGACTATCTCAACCGAATCCGCTTCTGGCGCTATCTCACCGGAGACAAGTCATTTGACGCCGATTACTGGCTGACCCGGGTAGAAAACGAACAGGCCTGACGGAGGTCTTTGCCAGACGATGAACGAAGAACCGGAACACAGCGAAGAAGACGATGCGGCAGGCCTCACCATCGGGCAACTGATGGCTAGTGCCCTGGCAGCGGCGTTCGGGGTGCAATCCGCCGCCAACCGAAAGCGCGATTTTGCCAAGGGCAAACCGATTCAGTTCATCATGATCGGCATCATCTTCACGGCACTGTTCGTCGTATTGATGATCGGCTTCGTCAATCTGGTGCTGCACAGCGTCGGCTAGCAGCGTGTTGAAAAACACGCGGCTAGTCACGCGCGGCATATGCCGCCACCGCTGCTTCCGCCGTCACGAACTCCGCGCCTTTAGCCAACAGATTCTCGAGCAGTCGCTCGAGCATTTTCATCCGATGGCCACGACCGATCACGAACGGATGACAGGTGTAGGTCAGCACGCCCCAGTCGAAGTTCTCGATCATGTAGTCGAAATCATCGAGCCAGTTTTCTAAAACACCGGATACCGGACGCAAACCTCCGCCACGGAAATATTCGAAATGCGGGAAGTCGTCCACCGACCAGCTGACAGGCAATTCCCACAACGAACTTGGCGGGCCGAACTCAATCGGCTTACCGGGTTCGATGTGATCTTTGTGTCTTGCGCGATACGGCAGATAATCGTGCCCCATAAGGCTGCTGTCATAGACGAAACCACATTCCAGCAGCAGTTCCACGGAATTGTCGCTGAGATCCCAGGCCGGTGATCGATAACCCCGAGCCGCCTGACCACAGATGCGTTCGATCGCTGCATTGCCGCGCAGCAACTGATCTCGTTCCTCCTGGCGCGTGAGACCCTGCGGTGAAACATGGTCATAGCCATGGTGGGCAATTTCATGACCCGCCTGTGCCACGGCGCGACAGGCATCCGGATAGGTATCCAGGGTTATTCCGGGAATGAACCAGGTCGTCTTGATCTCGTATTTTTCGAAAAGCCTGAGCAGTCGCTCGGCCGCCACGACCCCGAATTCACCGCGCGATAGCGGTGTCGGCGTTGTCTGGCCCATGGCCAGCCACAGCGCAACCGTGTCGAAATCGAACGTCAGTGAGACAAGGTGCGTCATCCTGGCCAACCGTTCACCCCTCGTGTGCGCTAAACGACCTTGGAAAGACCGCCATCCATGTTGATGGCACAGCCAGTAATGTAAGAAGCCGCATCCGATGCCAGAAACAGCGCGAGATTTGCGACTTCTTCGGCTTCTCCCATTCGTCCCATGGGTAACCGGGTACCAGCGGCAGCAACGAACTCCTCGAGACTCTGGCCGCCGTCAGAGGCTTCATGCATACGCCGGACCTGATCGCTTTTGATGAAGCCGATCAGCATCGAGTTCACCAGAATGTTGTGCGCAGCCCCTTCGCCTGCGAGCACTTTTGCCAGTGCCATTCCGGCTGCCCGCGTGACCGAAGTCGGCGCCGTATTGGCGCCAGGTGCCTTGGCAGCGGTATTGAGCACGTTGATGATGCGGCCCCAGCGCTGCGCCTGCATATGCGGCCAGGCGAGGCGGGTCAGGCGAATCGCTGCGAATAACTTCAAATCGAAATCGGCCTGCCAGTCTTCATCGGAGACCTCCATAAAAGGACCGGCGGCAGACTTTCCAGCATTATTGACAAGAATGTCAACGGGACCCAGAGCTTCGCAGACGCCAGCGTGTGCGACGGTGACCTGCTCGGCATCCGCCACATCACAGGCAAAGCATGCGACGGCAGCTCCTTCAGGTGCGTCGTATTTAAGGATTTCATCGCGCGCCTCTTCCAGCGGACCTTCCCGCCGCGCAAGCAGTGCAACCCCGGCTCCTGAACGGTACAGTGCCGTGGCAGTGGCACGCCCAAGCCCCAGGCTGCCTCCGGTGATCAGCGCCGTACGGCCAGTGAGATCCGTATCCATAGATTTTTCCCCGTCTTCTGCCTAATTTGGCGAGCGTTGCAGGAGCCCACTCGCGGCCTGCCGCAATTTTTCGTCAAGTGACTCGAAACGCTCCACGAGATCGAACTGCTCCTGCGCCCGGTCGAGATTAACGCCACGATGTTCTACTTTGAAATAAGTATCGCCGGCCAGATGGTCTGTCAGAAATCGCACGCCCAACATGAAGGCAACATATCGCGGCGCTATAACAAGTTCATCCACAGACCGTCGGGTTCCACTCGCCTCTAAAAAGCCTTCCGTCAACGCAGTAAACACCATTACCGGATCGAGTTGCGAATCGCTCAGCGCCGATCTCGCCAGATCACCAAAGTCCCAGGCCCAATGCCCGCGCATGACCGTATCGAGATCTACGACGCAGACAACCTCGTTAGCGACACCGCCAAACAGCAGGTTGTTCAGCTTACAATCGCCGTGAATGTAGTCCTCGCCTGCAGGCAACGCGCCCGCCAGGCTGCGTCGGGCAGCAATGAAATCAGCAAACGACTCGCCTGCAATACTCGCTGCTGCGGTTGGATCGAGACTGCCGCGCACCTGATCGTAGTGCTCGAGATAGCCGGCCAATTGCAAAAATCCGGGAATCGCCTGCTGTAACGGTGCTCCCGGCAGGTCGGCGAGCAGCGACTGGAAACGGCCAAACGCAGCACCCGCGGCGCGCGCCATTGCGAGACTCGCGATTGCCTCAAAGGCGGTGGCATCCTCCACGAAGTGCCACAGGCGCCAATACTCCCCGGCTGAATCGCGAAAACCCGGCTGCGCGGTCCTGCTTGGGATAATTCCCGCCACGAACCCAGGCGCCCGGGCTGTTATGTGGGCAACCACCCGTGCCACATTCGATTCGACGATCCGCGGATCTTTGAATACGTGTCGATTGAGCCGTTGCAGCACGAATCGAGCGCCGGATTTGTGCTCACTGCCGGCGACGGGGCTGACCAGATAGGTGTCGTTGATATGACCGGCGCCGAGTGGCCGACAGTCGGCCGCTTCGAACCAACCCGCACATAGCACCTCTTGCGCGTTCAATCGTCTGATTCCGTCAACCAGCGATGTAGCAGCGGACCGACGGCGACCATGAGTTCACCCCGGGGCGCAGTAATTTCAGCCAACTGCGCTTTGGTCTGCGGCGCAGGCACCCCCTGCAGGCGCTCGATCACGAGCCGACCCAGCTCCCCGCATGCTGCTGCCAGCTCAGCCAGCGGTGCAGGCGCGGCGGCCGCCGGGTGGAGTGAGATCCAGCCAGTCGCAAGTTTTTCAAGTTCAGTCATCGCCCGCTCGGCGCCCGGTTCGTCCAGCAGCGCAGCGCACAGTGCATCGACCTGACGCGCGAGATGGCTTTCCGGGGCGAGGTAATCCGCAATGGTGGTGAGCGGTGTGTCCGCATCATAAGGTCGCGCCTGTGGGATTCGTTCGCCGCTGATCCGAGCTTGCAGTGCCACCTCCCCCAGCAGGCGGCCATACCATTTCACCGGCTCGAGCATATCAATGAGTGGCAACCAGGCATCCTCAACCCCAGCCTTGTGCAACTGAGCACGACTGCGGGCCTGGAGGTCGAACCCGCGAAGCGGATGTAGCTGCGTCAGATAGTGTTCGAGCCGGCCGTGCAGCTCGTCAGGGTCTTCGCATTCTGCGGGCGACCACAACCTCTCAGCAACAGCCGGCAGACGACTCCACAAACGCACATCCAGTACTTCGGAATCGACCAGTTCTCCCCATAAACAGGCTTCGCCACCGAGCACCGGCCCGCTGTTTGCGGCGCTCGCCAACTGAATTGCGCCTTGCCGCCATTGCGATGCCCAACGCATCCCCGCAGCAACGTGAGAAAACCGTGGGTCATCCAGTAGCGCATCTTCCCGTGCAACCAGGTCGGTCTGGCTTGCTAGCGGGTCGAACCCGTAGTGGACGTCCACCGGATAATTGAGATCCAGATAGTAATGCGCGGACACCAGCGTTCGATTGCCATTGGCACGTGCCCGATCCCGCGTCGTTGCACCGCGCCAGCACTGCACGATCCAATCCGGGTTGAGAGAGGGCTGCAACACTTCGTCCCAGGCGACAACCGTCTTGCCCCGCGCCGCGAGCAGGTCACCCACGCGTTGATTGAAGTAGGCCTGTAGTCCGACGACATCGGCGATCTGGTTTGCATCCATGAATTCTGCAATCGCAGGTGCCTCGGACCACCATTTTGGATTGACTTCATCACCACCCAGGTGCAGACATTCGTCGGGGAAGATGTCTGCGAGCTCGTCAAATAGACAACCGATCGCCGTGTAAACATCTTCATTCGTGGGATCGAGACAAGCCTCGTGGGGACCGAATCTGCGCGATTCGCCGCTAGCCTGCGAACCCCATTGTGGATAGGCCGCAAGCCAGCTGCTGACATGACCGGGCATATCTATTTCCGGCACGACACGGATGCCGAAGAAAGCCGCCTCCTCCACGAGTGCTGATAAGTCTGCCGCTGAATACGTGGTGGCGCTCGCAAGTTTCGGATAGGACGTGCAGGGAAAGCGGAAGCCCTGATCGTCGCTCAGGTGCAAGTGCAGAACATTCAGTTTGCACAGCGCCATTCCCTGGAGCGTCCGCGAGAGCGCCTGGGTATCCAGAAAGTGACGCGCAACGTCGAGCAGTAAACCGCGCCAGGCGAAGCGCGGTGCGTCGTCAATCGCAACATAAGGAATGACGCCGGCTGTGGAGACAATCTGGGTGAGGGTCGTCAGCCCATGCAGCACACCGCGATCACAGGCAGCGTCGATGTAAATGCCCGCATCATCCACCACAAGCCAGTAGCTTTCGTCTTCATCGAGTGCTGGATAATCAGCACCCGCGGCCTCACAGGAAATTCTGAGCGTCACGCCTGCGTCTTCGGTGACCTGCGGCAGCCCGGTCAATTGCGCCACCTCGGTGGCAAATCGCTCTACCGCTGAGTTGATTCGCGGGCTCGACGTTTGCTCGTAACTCGTCTCGAAGCGGCTGCTGAGCAACTGCAGAGAACCGCCGCCGACATCCAGTTGCCGCGGCCAGGGAAGTACCGACACCGCGGAAGAATCGGGACGCGCCATCGTCATCCAATGCCATGAGTTCGTGGCCGACTCTGGAAGAGAGTCAGCGAGGTGTCAATGCACAATGGAGCGGGGCGGCAAGCCCGATGCCGGTCAGCCGAACGCCGGCCGGCGCTGGACCTTGAGCAGGAGATTGCCACATGCCACCATGCAGCCTGCATTTTCCTGTCAGCTGGAAGCGAATGAACATAGAACAACGCATGCGGGCTGTATTGGCCGCCGAAGCACAGGCCATCAGCTCCATCGAAATCAACGAATCCTTCGTGCGAACGGTGGAGGTGATGAAAGACTGCGATGGAAAAATTCTGACGACGGGCATCGGCAAAGCCGGTTACATCGCCAACAAATTTGCCGCCACCCTCTGCTCCACAGCGACGCCGGCTGTGTTTATCCATCCGGCCGAAGCGGCTCATGGCGATCTGGGCTTAGTGGATACCCACGACGTGATGATCGCTTTCTCCACCAGCGGTAAAAGCCGCGAAGTGCTGGAGATTCTCGAGCTCGCGCGTCACCTGGGAGTCGCGACGATCATCGGAATCACGTCTCATCCGGATTCCGAATTGCGCAATTTTTCCGACATCGTCCTGGACATGGGTGTCATCACCGAACCCTGTCCTCTCGGCCTTACCCCAAGTTCGAGCATGGCCGTGATGCTCGCGATCAGTGATGCAATCGCTCTTGCCTTGCTCGAAGTGAAAGGCGTTACCCGCGAGGACTACGGCTTGCGCCATCACGGCGGTTACCTCGGCCGAACAGCACGGGAAGATAACGCGCCACACTGAAACAATTCTTATCGGCGACGGGAAAATCGCGTACCGCCAACTACGGCGCGAATTGCCGTTGACAGATACCAATGAATCGCCGGGCAACCTCTGACAGCGCTTTGTGCTTTTTATAGTAAACGCCGACTTCCCGTTCAAAGCTGGAAATTTCAAGTCCCGGAATGTGATGATAACCGGGCGACTCCTCCAACAATCGATCAGACATGTAGCTCAGACCCTTGCCCGCTTCACACAGGGCAAGGCGCAACTCCAGATGACTCACCTCCCAGACGTCGCCCACCAGATCCCGGATCCGCTCGCCACCACCGCGTTTGCTCGCGTTATCGAGATAGGATGTCAGAAGGGTCTGGCTGGCAATGCATTCCGCGGCATCGTTCATCAGCTCAGCAAATGACGGATGATTTTCATGCACGGCAAGCAGCCGTTGTTCTGTGAAAAATGCAACACATTCGAAGTGACCGGGCATGCGTGACTGGAACGGACCGAAGGCCAGCTCCCAGCGATCCTCATCTACGCCGTAGACCATTTCCCGGCTCGGAGCGACATCGAGCTTGAGTCGCGTGAGCGGGTTTTTTTCGCAGAATTCCAACAGCAACTCCTTGCCGAAAAACCGATTGACCGTGCTGCTCATCGCGAGGTTCAACGTCGACAGCGCGCCGCTGCGAATGCGCTGAATATCATCGAGTGCCTGGTTTTCTTCGTTGATCACCATGCGGGTGAAACTGAACAGCCGCTTGCCCGCTTCGGTCAGTTCAAGATGGCGGCCACGCACCACGAGTTGTGTGTTGAGTTTGTGTTCGAGATTGGCTATCGCCTGGCTGACGGCTGATTGTGAAACCGCAAGTTTTTCGGCGGCGCGACTGAATCCGCCGGCTTCCACAACTGCCGCTAAAATTCGAATTTCGTGACGCTCGATCTGCATGCGCCGAGCCTACCACCCGTCCCAGAGCGTCTCCACCTGTCGCTGGAGGCCTCCACTTATCGTTCGATAAGGCATTCTTATGTGTAATTTATATGCATAAGTGCGGCTACTTATTTCAGAAGTCGCACGCTCTGGGTCTGGCGTGACATTGCCGTTATCTTGGCCGGACTGTTTTGCCAGGAGAAAATTGATGGATATATCCCGGGGCCTCGAAGGCGTGGTTGTCGACACCACGCGAATTTCGCTCGTCGACGGTGTCAACGGCGTGCTGAGTTATCGTGGCCGCAATGTTGAGAACCTGATCGACAAACCGTTCGGACACGTGGCCGCTCTTGTCGTCGATGGAGAATGTTCCGCGACGCTCAGCGAATCGCTGCATGCTGCAAGTACGCTCTCCGAGCGCGAGACTGATCTGATCTGCGCGTTACCCGAGTCGACTCATCCAATGCACGTACTGCAGGGAGTTACCCCACTGCTCGATGCAACCGAACATTTCGCCGAGCGCGGCGAAGCCGCCCAGGGATTTGCGGTTGCCGCGAAACTTCCCGCCATACTTGCCACATGCCTGCTCCGCCGACAGCCGGACACCAGCGCCGTGAGCGATCCAGCCGAACGCTTTCTGCGTCAGATTGGCGCGGCGGACTCAGCCATCGCGCGCGAAGCCTACAACGTGACGCAGATTCTGCAGATCGAACACAGCTTCAACGCGAGTACCTTCGTCGCCCGGGCTACAGCGAGCACGCTTGCACCGGTCGAAAACGCATTGTCGGCAGCGTTCGGCACGCTCCATGGACGATTGCACGGTGCCGCCGACGCAGTGGCATTGGCAACCGCCGATCAGGTCGGCCGGCCAGAGTGCGCAGCGGCTTTTGTCGATGAGTGCCTCGCGAACAAGATCAAGGTCATGGGCATGGGTCACCGCGAATATCGGGTGCTGGATCCGCGAGCCCGCCACCTCAAAACCCTGGCCGAATCGCTGTGCTCCGGAACTGAGCATGAGGTCACCTACCAGACTCTGGTCGCAATCGAGGCACGATTCACCGAGCGCATGGCCGCAGACGATAAATCGCTCTATGCAAACCTGGAGTTCTACAAAGGGGTCATCTACCGGACACTGGGTCTGCCGGATCGCTTCTTTACCGCGAATTTCGCGCTCGCCAGAGTCTTCGGTTATCTCGCTCACTTCATCGAAAGCCGTGAAGACAATCGCCTGGTGCGGCCCAAAGCGCACTACATAGGTCCGGCGATAGCTTAGGGTGCCACCGACCAACTGCCACTCCCAGCTATTCGGGTGTGAGGGTCAATAAGAGGTCAGTGTCGACTGCGGCGAAGCCGATTTTTACGAACAGACCCCGCAGCGGCGTGCTCGCCACGAATATTTCGCGTGCTCCCTTGGTTTCCGCCAGGCCGATCGCATGGCCGAGCAGCCAGCTGCCGAGGCCCTTGCGGCGGTAGCCTTCGGCGACCGAAAGATTGCGCAGCTGATAGCGCGTCGGCGTCATCGCCTCCACAACGTAGACGCCGATCACCACATCTTCGAGTTTGGCCACGCGCATGAACTCGGTGTGGGCATAGGCGTTGACGCGAGCCTCATCCGGATCGGCGGCCAGTAGCAGATCCCAGGGAATTTCATCGCGGTAGGGCTTGTATATCGGAGTCTGCGAGGGCAGAAACCGGCTCATCCCGGCAGCACTCGACGGACGCCGGTCACGACCAGAATTTCCACCATTTACTACCTCTGCTGCCAGCGCGACGACGCGATTTTTCTGCGCCGGCCATGTAGTGCCGGGTCAGGACCCGCGACAGTCGATCGTAGTGGGCCCAGTCGTCGGCTACGCCGTAGATGTCCTCACCGAATACCGCGCGAAAATCATCTAAGAAAGCAGCGTAGTAGCGATCCGTGAACTGCCTGCCCTGTGCATTGAGGCAGTCGCTGGTCAGACGACCGCCACAACCTGCCACCAGCAGCTCGCTGCCGGTCACCTCCCGATAGCGCAATCGCAGCAGCAGCGTTTCGCAGCTCTGCTGCAGCTGCTCGCTGATCAGGTGCAAATTTACACACCACGCAAGATACATCCCCATAGGCACACAGGCCCGTTCGATGCTGCCGGCCTCGCCTATGTGATGATCGATATCATCGTAGACAACGGCTGTTTGCGGCATCGCCTGCGCCATGATTCAAAGCGCCCTTGCGAGATCGCGCAACAAATCCTCGGTCGACTCGATGCCGACACTCAACCGGATCAGCCCATCGCCTATGCCCACCTCGGCCCTTTTTTCAGCAGAGAGGCTGGCGTGGGTCATCAACCCTGGATGTTCGATCAGCGATTCCACCCCACCGAGGCTTTCCGCCAGCGTGAAGACTCTAACCTTCGACATGAGGGCTTTTGCAGCAGGCAATCCGCCTTTGATCGAAAATGCCAGCATGCCGCCGTGGCCCGACGTCTGGCGGCAGGCAAGTTCGTGCTGCGGATGGCTTGCAAGCCCCGGATACGCCACCCATTCCACTTGCGGATGCCCCTGGAGGAAGTCTGCAACGGCCAGTGCGTTCTTCGTGTGCGCCTGCATGCGTAGCGCCAGAGTCTTCAAGCTGCGCAGACACAGAAAAGCATCAAAAGCGCTCTGAATCCCGCCGAGCGACTGGTTGAGAAACTTCAGCTGCCCGCCGAGCTCTTCATCATCGGTGATCACAACACCGCCAATGAGATCGCTGTGGCCGTTGATGTACTTCGTCGTAGAGTGCAGCACCAGATCCGCACCCAGTGCGAGCGGT
>JAPUFN010000327.1 GCA_027293665.1 Gammaproteobacteria bacterium
TTCGATGAAACCAAGAACGCTACTGACCTCGTGATACTGGATGCCCAGGATCTTTCGCGACCGGCGCTCGCAGAAGTACATCTACCGGTGAGAGTGCCTTACGGTTTTCACGGAAATTGGGTGCCTGACTCGATCACCGCGCCTGCTTGAGGAACTGGTGGCTCCCACACCTGTTTGTCATAGACGGATACCGCTGAGTTGATCAGGGTTCGCTGCGTTTAGCGGTGAAGGGAACCTCACCGCGCGGGCTCTGCACGCTGCCTGTCATGGCGTCACCGTTGATCGTTCCACGATAGTTCACTTCGATGTCGCCAATCGGCACCGTGATCACCAGCGGAAAAGCAAAGCTATCGCCATCGCGGCTTATCGCCTCGATATCGATGGGTCCGCGCAGACTGTTGTAGACGCCCGAGTAGCTGTCACCGTCCTTGTTGATCACCAGGCTGGGATGCCGCACGCCTCTCGGAGTATCGATGGTCAAGATCCATGTCCCGGTCAACTCGCCGCCAGACGCGCCGGCAGACGCACCGCCAGTGAAGAGCATGCAGATAATGAATCCAGACAGCGCCAGTGTGGCCTTGAAATATTCCTTCACGATGTAGCCTCGATAGTCTTCATAAGATTACAGCTTACAATAAGCGTTGACGTGGTCTACTACGATCCAACCTGTGCCGGAACCTTTCGTTGCTGTGCTGGCACCCACCATGATCTTCAGCCACGTGGCCGTTGCGCATAGCGTGACAGACGGCCGTCCGGATTGCGCTTTCGATCGAATTTCGGCTGATTAGAGCCTGACAACTACGCGAGACCATCATGCGTTATGCGTGCCCGTACGTATCTGCCACCAGGTCTCTGCCATATTTCCGCTCAAGCCGCCTCACGATGAAATGACCACATGCAATATTTTGAAAGTGATCGATAAATAACGTGTTGATCAACGCACCGCCTACAGCGCCCAGTGCGGGAATCGCTTGCGCAGCAGCCTTTTGCGACACCTGAATACTGAAACGTTCGGCAACCTGGATGATTAATCTGAGGAGCGCAGGCGCACCTTCCTGGGCCAGTCCTTCTCTGGCGAGATGCGCGGTTGCTTCGGAAACGGCCGTGGCTAAGGATGCGCGCACAGCAATGTAGCCGGTCTCGGTTGCGTCGTCGCGAGTGCTTGGTCCGCCCAGTGCAAAAACCTCGATGCAGGCGATTTTTGCATCAGGACTGCCAATCGCTTCGCCTTCGCTTCGTGCTACATCCGCAATTGACCGCAGCATGATGGTTGTTGATACCGGCAGCTCCACAGCCAGTGCCGGCAACCCAAAAAAACCTCCAATGCCGCCGGATGTTGCTACCGCTAATTTGTGCCAGGCGTTCGATGCTTCTTCGCCTGGCACTTCGTTCATGGTCAAGACCGCGGTGTCGACCGCTTTCTGGAGCGCTATCTGGGTGACCTCAGCCACTTTCTGATTCCAGTTTACCGGCAGGAGCTCGATTCCTTTTTCGATCGGCGTGCCGATCAGGTCTGTGATCTTCGCCGCAATGCCGGGATTCTCAAGCAGAACCTTTGCCCTTTTCAGATCTCTGAGATCGTCCCCGTCCAGTGATGCCATGACTGCTCCTGTTACTTCGCTAATAGAAAGTCATGCCTCAGTGCTGGTCAGAGACCACCAGCATCCAGAAGAACTCGTAAACCTCGGGCTCGGGAAAGACATAGAACAGCCCTTCACGAGCGCCAAGGTCCGTCTGCTTCCACAGCCTCCTCCTTCCGTCCAGCATACGATAGGGTTTATCTGCTGGATTTTTCACTGGTGCGAGCAGGCCAGGAAAGCTCGGATCAGCCGCCTTGAATCTCTCCGTTTGCCGGACGTACTGCTCTTGTCCGGGACGCCTTATTGCATACCAGATTTCTTCGAACGAAATGGTCTGCGGTTCCATTTTCATTTTCACCGCGTGATCGATCATGTCGACTACATGGAAGAAACCATCAAAGTCAAAAATCCTGTTGTCTCTTATACACGGATGCCCCGGCAACGCAGAACCAGGCGGTACATAGCAGACGCGATTGTTGAACAGGTGACCTTTATCCGTTTTGTGTCTATAGAAGGCAGGATCATTGTAGGAGCGTGTCATTATCCGGGCACAGTTCAGGATTGCAGCCACGTTAACACTCCGTCGCCGTGAACGCCGCACGTTACCCGTGGCACCGATTTTCCGCACCGGATGCACCGATACCTAACTCTGCGCTAAGCTCCAACTACATTCGTTTGGCGGGGAAGCGTTCTTTGTTGAGACCCAAATCACCCAGGACTCTGTCATATCTGCTCGTTATCGCTGCAGTGTTTGCAATGCAGGGGTGTAGTGAAGCGGTTTCACCCGAAGTTGAGCAACCGCCCGAGTCAATCGACAGCCCCGCTGCAACTCCCGATGTATCCAGCGCCGAGCCCACCATTCTCGGCCAGAAACTGCTGACAGATCGATATGATCTTGAGGGTCTGGTGGATCGGAAAACACTGCGCGTACTGGTTGGCTACTCTCACACCCACTACTTCATGGACGGCCTGCGCATCCGCGGGATCACAGCCGAAATCCTCAAGGAGTTCGACCCATTCCTGCAG
>JAPUFN010000328.1 GCA_027293665.1 Gammaproteobacteria bacterium
CGCGATGGTGAGGTGCTTGGCCGGGGCTGGCATGTTCGCACCGGTGAGGAACATGCCGAGGTCAACGCGCTGCGCGACGCGGCTGACAGAGACATACGTGGCGCGACGGTTTACGTCAGTCTCGAACCTTGCGCATTCGAAGGCCGCACGCCCGCCTGTTCCCAGACCCTGATCAAGGCGGGCATTGCCCGCGTCGTTGCGGCGATGAAGGACCCTCACCCACAGGTGGCCGGCGGTGGCTTCGCAGATCTTGAAGCCGCGGGAGTCGCCGTGGACGTGCATGAACTGCCGGCGGCGGCCGCGCTCAACGAAGGCTATATATCGCGCATTACCCGCAACCGGCCTTTTGTCCGGCTCAAGGTCGCCAGTTCTCTGGATGCCCGCACGGCGATGGCCTCTGGCGAAAGTCAGTGGATCACCGGCGAGGCCGCCCGCGCTGAAGTGCAGTACTGGCGGGCCCGCAGTTGCGCCGTCATTACCGGCTCGGGCACCGTGGCGGGGGATGATCCCAAGCTGACGGTGCGCGATGACAAGTTCGCCGTCGACGGCCAGATTCGCCAGCCGTTGCGGGTGATCGTCGACAGCAGATTGCGCACCCCGAAAACCGCAGCCGTGCTCAAGGGGCCGGGTGCCAGTCTGCTGGCCCATGTGCGTAGCACTCGGCCGAAGCTCAAAGGGGTGGCGCACTTTGCCGCCGGCACGAAACAGGTAGATCTCGCAGCATTGATCGATCACCTTGCAACACTCGAATGCAACGAGGTGCTGGTCGAGGCAGGTCCAAAGCTTACCGGTGCGTTTATCCAGGCTGGGCTGTGGGATGAACTCATCTTGTATCAGGCGCCGAAACTGCTCGGCAGCGATGCGCGTGGGATGGCGCAGCTTGCGCTGACGCGCATGGACCAGGCGATTGAGGCTACAATAACGGATTACACCTCGGTGGGAGACGATCTGCGTATTCGTCTGCGACCGGGGTGATGGGTTTAAAAGCAATCCGTTAACCGTTCATTAAGAGTTCGAATTCGTGAAAGCCAATCGTTGGGCGCGCCGTCGTGCCCGCCGCGCTCTGGTTCAGGCTGTCTACAAATGGCAGATGACCGATGCTGAGTCCCACAAGGTTGCGGCAGAGTTCCAGGACAGCGGTGCACTCGCAAAAGCCGACCGGGAGTTTTTTGACGAACTCCTGAAAGGGGTGCTGTTGCGCTGTGCTGAACTCGATGAGCTGTTGATTCCGAATCTGGACCGCAAACTTACTGAGCTCGATAGCGTCGAGCTCGCGGTCTTGCGGCTTGGCACTTTCGAACTCAAAAACCGCACTGATGTCCCGTATCGAGTCGTGATCGATGAGTACATCGAGCTTGCGAAGTTGTTTGGCGCGGAAGACGGCCACAAGTATGTCAACGGCGTGCTTAACAAGCTCGCCCACTCACTGCGGTCCGTTGAGGTTGCCGCGCATGAACGAATTTGAACTGATTGACGAAATCATCAAGACCCTCGGCGACGTAACCCTTGGCGACTCAGTGGTGATTGGTCCCGGCGACGATTCGGCTGCGTTCAGGGTGCCACCCGGACAGCTGCTTGTTTCTTCGATCGACACGCTCGTTGAAGGCGTCCACTTTCCACAGGGCGCGCCCGGCGATTTGATTGGCTATCGCGCTCTCATGGTCAGCCTGTCGGACCTTGCCGCGATGGGTGCACAACCGGCCATGGTGCTCGTTGCGCTGACGCTTGCCTCTGCAGATGTTGAATGGGTTACTTCACTTGCGCGCGGTCTGCGCGATGCAGCACAGACCACCGGTGTGCGCATCGTTGGCGGCAACATCACAAAGGGCGCAACCGCCATCAATGTCAGCGTTCACGGCTTTGCGCCCGAAGAATCATTGTTGCGGCGTAGCGGGGCGAGCCCCGGTGACGGTATCTATGTGACTGGAGAACTCGGTGGTGCGGCGGCTGCTCTGGCTCGCGGAGATCTTCTCGAGTTTGGTGATGATCTCGATGCGCTCGCCAGCCGCTATTTCCGGCCACAGGCGAGACTTGATGTGGGTGTTGAACTCAGAGGAATTGCGAGCAGTGCGATCGATGTATCCGATGGCTTGCTACAAGATCTGCATCATCTCGCGACGAACAGCGCCGTTGCCATGGCAATAGAAACTGAGTCGCTGCCGTTATGCCCGGGCGCCAGCCTCGAAGATGCGCTGTGGGGCGGCGATGACTACGAACTGTGTTTCACAGCCGTAACTGAACTTCCAACTCTGTCTGTGCCGGTTGCGCGGATCGGTGTGGTGGAGCGTGGCGAGGGTGTCTGGCTCGATGGCAAGCGTGTCTCTCCCGCGGGTTTCCAACACTTTTCTGGCGTATGAAACTCAGCTGGCGCCAATGGCGGGATCCGGAAGCGTTGATCGTTTGCGGCCTTGGCTCTGGTTTCGTGCCACGCGCGCCGGGCACGTGCGGCAGCTTCGCAGCACTTTTATTGTGGTGGTGGTTGCTTGCCCCGCTCAGCATCTGGTGGCAACTCGCCGCAATTGTCGCGATATTCGGCCTCGGGATCTGGCTCTGCGACCGGGTCCAGAAGCGTTATGGCGTGGTCGATGATGGCGCGATCGTGATTGATGAATTTGTCGGCCAGTGGATTGTCCTGCTTGGCGCCGCCGCCCATCCCACAACAATGATCGGTGCATTCGTCCTCTTCCGGCTCTTCGATATTCTCAAACCCTATCCCGTGAAGAAGCTGGAACGGAGCCTGCCGGGGCCCTGGGGGGTGATGATGGATGATGTGGCGGCGGGTGTTCTCGCTCTTGGCGTGCTCGAATTCGCACTTTGGGTACTTGCCGGCGTCGATCCGCCATGACCCGGGTAGACTTGGCAGTCGGAGTCCGGCCGGCAATGCGCCGGCCACTGATGGAAGTTCAATGAGACAACCAGGAAGCAGAGTGCACATGCAGGGATTGCTGGTAGCGATACTGCTGGGGTGTTCTGTGCTGAGTTGGGCAGTTGCCCCGGTGGAGGTTGTTGGCCTGTTCAAAGATCGCGCAGTGATCCGGGTGGCCGGTGAAGAAAAGCTGTTGCGTGTCGGCGAAACATCACCCGCTGGTGTCACGCTTCTCGCAGCCGATGCCTACGGTGCCACGGTGCGTTATCGCGATGAGGAATATACGTTGTTGCTGAGTAACCGGGTTGCCGGAGGCTTCCAGCCGGCACCGAAGCCCATGGTCGCTATTTCAGCCGACCAGCTCGGCCAGTACCGGATTCGTGGCGCGATCAACAACAACTACGTCAATTTTCTCGTGGATACCGGCGCATCCGTGGTTGCGCTCAGCTCGGCTAAAGCGGACAGCATGGGGCTCAACTACAAAGACGGCCAGAGAGGGACCGTGGCGACAGCGCAGGGCATGGCGGACTCGTACTTCGTCACACTGGCCGAGGTGAAAATCGCAGGGATCACAGCCTACAACGTGCAAGCGGCGGTTATCGTGGGACAGTATCCGCTCGAAACACTGCTTGGCATGTCGTTTCTGCGCCGCGTGGGCCTGCAGGAAAACGCCGGCGTGATGACGCTCACCCAGAACTAAAATTCCCGATCGATCACCTGCTGCGCTAACTCCTGCAGCATCTCGTGTTTCTGCCCGGTGCGTTCGAGCATGGGAATCGCCTCGGCCAGCAAATCCCGAGCGTAACCTCTGGCCTGCTCAACCCCGAGTAATGAGGGGAAGGTGCTTTTACGGGATTTGTTGTCCGAGCCGGCTGGTTTGCCGAGCACCTCCGTGGTCTGGGTAATGTCCAGGATGTCGTCGACCACCTGAAAGGCGAGCCCCAGACGGGTCGCGAACTCGGTCAGCAGGACATAGGTTTCTGCATCCAGCTTCGGATTGCCGAACAGCGAACCGATCTGAATGGATGCCTTGATCAGCGCGCCCGTCTTCGCGGCATGCAGCGACTGTAATTGCGACATGCTGAGCTTCTTGTTCTCTGCGGCCAGATCGAAGCACTGGCCGCCCGCCATGCCCTGCCAGCCGGTAGCTTCCGCAAGGAGCTGCACCGCCGTTAATCTCACATCGTTGCGCGAGCTCGGAGCTTTGGCGAGTGTTTCGAAAGCCAGCGTGTGCAGGGCATCGCCAGCCAAAATGGCGTTCGCTTCGCCGAACTTGATGTGGCCACTCGGCAGGCCGTGACGCAGCTCGTCGTTGTCCATCGCAGGTAGATCGTCATGCAGCAGTGAATAGGCGTGCATGAATTCGACCGCGCAAGCCGGCGCGAGCGCGTCTTCGAGTGCGCCGCCCACACCGGTACAGGTTGCGCACACCAGCAGCGGGCGGATGCGTTTGCCGCCGCTCAAGCTTGCGTAACGCATTGCGTCGATCAGCGTCTGCGCGATGTCCGAGTTCACCGGCAGATGGTGGCTCAGAGCGTCCTCGATGGTCGCCTTGAGTGAGCGCAGTTCAGGCGTCATCCAGGTCTTCGATGTCGAGGTCTTCCAGCGTGTTCTCGTCGGTCAACACTTTGACCTTGAGTTCGGCGTTCTTCAGTGCCGCCTGGCAGTGGCGCGTTAGTTTCACCCCGCGCTCGAAAGCGCTCAACGATGCTTCCAGCGTCATCTCACCGGCCTCCATCTGCGTGACGAGAGTTTCGAGTTCGTTAAGGGCCGCTTCGAAGTCCACGCCGTCGAGGTCAGCGTCATCTGCGGGCACTGAAGTGTTTTTCTTTGCCATGCGCCGCAACTTACCGTCGGGAGGTACGCGAGGCAAGCGGAATGCGGCTGTGTGGAGTGGGGAAGTAGCCGCCGGGCCGTGATTCGCTAGCTGGTTTTGCGGGTGGCGGACTCGTCGAGCAGATATTGCGCGGTAGTGGGGTCGAGCTTGATCAAACTCTCGGCCTCGAGAATCGAAAATTCACCCTGGATTTCCCACACGCCCAGCGGCTCTCCTCTATCGCGCAGGACCGTGGCGACGTCACCAGGGCGAAACTGCGTGCGTCCCTGACTCACGATCTCTTCGATGACTGCCAGAACAGTCTTTGTACGTCGCAGTTCGATACTCAAGTGGCTTAACCGGAAGAAAATTTGGCGGCCGATTTGTACCAGAAACGGCCTATTCCCGCCAGGGTTTGCCGTCGCGATATGCCAGGAGATGACCCTGCAGCTCAGCCGCCAGCTCTGATTGCGCATCGTCCACGAGTGCAATGGCCTGTTCCTGAGTCGTTACCGCCTCGGCAAACTGGCCAAGCTCTGCATAGGCTGCGGCGAGTGTATCCAGATACGCCGGAGTCTGGACTTTCGCGACCGCCCGCTGGGCGAAGCTCAGGGCGAGTGCGCCATCGCGGATGGTGTCATCTGGGTTCGTCGCCAGCAGCCACGCGTAGTCGTTGTGCGCGATCGGGCTCTCCGTTGCAGCGGCTTGCGCAAGCCATGGCAGAGCGGCCGTCGATTCTCCCTGACTGAGCAGCAGATAAACCAGGCGCAGTTGCGCTCCAGTGACGCCCGCTTCTGCGCCACGTTTGAACCAGGACTCCGCCGTCGCCAGATTCTGCTCAACGCCCGTGCCGGTCTCGTAGAGGTGGCCGAGGCTGAGATAACTTGCGGGGTTGCCCTGTTCGGCCGCTTGCTCAAACAGCGACAGGGCGTGTGCCGGGTCCGCCTCTACGGTGTCGCCTTCCAGGTGGAGATGTCCCAGGCTCACAAGTGCCGTGCTCGAACCCGCGTCCGCTGCTTCGGTAAACAGACGCAATGCTTCTGCACGATCGACCTCGCCGAATTCACCTTTCTGGTGCATGTAGGCAAGCGACACCAGCGCATTTGCCGAGCCCGCGCCAAACGCCCGTTCGTACCATTGTTTTGCAAGCTCGGGTTCGGCTGGGTCGGCGAACTCCACGCGATAACTGCGTGCAAGAAAATTCATGGCAGCAGGGTTTTCTGCTTCGGCAGGTTCTTGGAGCCATTGCCGGGCAAGCACCACATCCTGCTCGACCCCGCGACCTTCGAGATAGCTGAGCCCCACATGGACCTGCGCGCCTGGATGGTCAAGCTTGGCGGCCTGTATGTACAGGCCGAATGCGACTGCTTCATCCTGCGGTAAACCGAGGCCTCGAAAATGCAGATGGCCCAGTGCCGCCAATGCGGCTGGATTCTCCGGGTTGAATTCGAGCGCCCGGTTGTAGTCTTTGCCGGCGGCAACGGGCAGATCGTCTGCCAGGTAGCTGTAACCTCGTAGATAGAACGCACGTGAGCGCTCGCCCGCCGAGAGGCGATAGTCGATGAGAGCAGGTGCGAGGTAGGTGCGAGCCAGCGAATATTCACCGGACTCGATGAGCGTCACGGATTTTTCAATGTAGGCGCGTGTATCCAGCGCAAGGCCATGCCCCGCGGTGACAACGGCGAGGCTGAACAACAGGCAGATGACGGGTGTTCGCAGCATCATGTCTTGACGGGAACCAGTGCGTTTAAATCAGCGTCCATTATGCAAAGTTTGCGGAATTGAGCACACAACTGAACCACACTTGTAGCACACAATGGCCCGTAATGCCGCGAAGCAGGGCGCTTTACGGGTGCGCGGGCGATGTGCGCATCCATGCTAAACTTGGCACTTGCCAACAGTGCCGCTGGCGCGGCAGAGATGACTTGCAAGCACCTACATGGGGGCGACTTGGCTTCGACGTGGGTAGCAGAGCTTGCGGTGCATGCCGAGAGGGTAGTGACTCTCGTTAAACAATCGCTGTAACTTTTATAGTTGCCAACGACGAAAACTATGCGCTAGCGGCCTAAAACCCGCTTACGCCGACGATCCGGGCCTGTGAGGAGAAGTCGGCGGCAATGTTCGCAGGATCGCATGGACGTCTCGCCCGGGGCTGAAGTGTTAAAAACAATCGGGCTCGCTGACAACATCCTGACCGTCGGGTCGTTTGAAGCTAAATCAATAGACGGACTCTAAGCATGTAGAGCCAATA
>JAPUFN010000329.1 GCA_027293665.1 Gammaproteobacteria bacterium
AAATGCGCCTTCAGTGGCGCGATGAGATCCCGATCTATCTCGACGGCGACATACTCACTCACGCGGCCATACAGGTGTTGGGTAAGCGCGCCATGGCCAGGTCCAATCTCCAGCAGTCGGTCGCCTGCTGCCGGTTGCATGCGTGCAACCATTCGCTCCAGCACGCTCTCATCGACAAGGAAGTGCTGGCCGAAGCGTTTGCGCGCTCTCATTGCAATGCTCAGACGCTGCCACTCAGTTTTGCACCAAGTGCGATCGCACTTGCGAAGCTCCCGGCATCAGCTTGTCCACTACCGGCAAGGTCGAGCGCCGTTCCATGATCAACAGAGGTTCGCACGAACGGCAAGCCCAACGTGACGTTGACCGCTTCGCCAAAGCTCTGAGCTTTCAATACCGGCAACCCCTGGTCGTGATACATGACGAGGACTGCATCGGCGCGTGCAAGCATCGCAGGTGTAAAAAGCGTATCTGCCGGCAGTGGTCCCGCCACCTCCTCTCCCGCCTCGCGGAACTCAGCGCAAACGGGCTCGATGATCTCGATCTCTTCCGTTCCGAGATAGCCGCTTTCACCAGCATGCGGGTTGAGCCCCGCAACCAGAATTCTCGGCTGTGCGATATCGAATCTCTCCCGCAGCCCCGCCAACAGCAGACGCAAGCGGCGGCGCAACAACTCCACAGACAACGCGTCCGGTACTTGCCGCAACGGCAGATGAGTCGTTGCGAGCGCGACGCGCAGCTCCCCCGCAACCAGCAGCATCACCACATCTTCAACACCGGAACGCTCACAGAAGAATTCCGTATGGCCGCTGAAAGCGATACCAGCGTCGTTCATCAGTGACTTCTGCACCGGCCCTGTTACAACACCGGCAAAATCGCCATTCAGGCAACCGGTTGTCGCAAGCTTGAGCGTTTCCAGTACATAGGCGGCATTGCGTGGATCGAGCTGACCCGGAGTCTCCCGCTGCGCAAGCGATGTATGCAGCACAGTGAGGCGACCGGCAGTACAGGTAGGTGCTGTCAGATCGTGATCAATTTCAAGCGCGAGACCCAGACGCTGTGCTGCACGCTTGAGCAAATTCCGGTCGGCGACCGCAATCCAGCGTGAACCGCGCGCTGACTGGGCGAGTGTAATCAGTAATTCCGGCCCGATGCCCGAAGGCTCTCCGGGCGTGATCGCGAGCTTAGAGTCTGATCTCGACAAATGCCTCATCTCTAAGCTCTTTGAGCCACTTCTCCGTTTCTTCTTCGAAGCGTCGAGTGTGCAGAATCTCAACTGCCATGCTGCGCCGAGCCTCTTCACTGAGATCCGCGACGCGCCGATCCTGGACTTCGAGCACATGCCAACCGTATTGAGTCTCAAACGGTTCGCTGACCACACCAACTTCGGTCGCTACGAGAACATCCCGAAAGGCAGCAACAAAATCGCGACCCGACGTCCATCCCAGGCTGCCGCCGTTGAGTGCATTAGACGGATCTTCTGAATACTCGATGGCAAGCGCGGCAAAATCTTCACCCGCCACAATCTTCGAATGAATTTCCCCGATCAGTGCCTCGGTTTCCTCAGCTGTGCGTATCTCGGAAGGTTGTACCAGAATGTGTCGAGCCAGCGATTGCTGTTCTTCCTGCACACCCGCGCCACGCTGCTCGAGCAGCTGCACGATGTGGATCCCGCTGCCACTGCGAATCGGCACTGCAGTCTCACCGGGTTTGAGTTCCAGAACTTCTTTGGCGAACAGGGTTGGCAACTCAGCGGCTTTGCGCCAGCCAAGGTCACCACCCTCAAGCGCTCTGCTGCCAGCCGATTTGGTGATGGCCATCTCGGCGAAGTCGGCACCATCGCGAAGGTCGGCCACAATCTGTATCGCTTCGCTTTCCGCAGCGGCCGCAGCGCTTTCATCGCGCTCATCGGCAATCAGCAGAAGGATGTGGCCGACGCGATACTCGTCGGACAGCAACTTCTGGTAGTAAGGCGCGTTCAACAGGTCTTCTATGTCCTGATCGCTGATGCTGATGCGCCGATTCACCAGACTTCTACGCAGTCGCTGCATGAGCATCTCCCGCCGAATCTGTTCGCGAAATTCGACATAGCTCATACCGTCGTCCTCGAGTGCCTGCGAAAATTCCTCGATGGAGAGATTATTCTGATCTGCAAAAGTACCCACGGCCCGAGTCAGTGACTCATCGTCGACCGTCACGCCCCGGCGCTCGGCCTCCTGAAGCTGCAGGTTTTCTATAATCAGACGCTCCATGATCTGACTGATGAGAATATCGTTTGGCGGTAGTTGTCCTTGATTCTGCGAAAATTGCTCTCTGATATTCTTCAGTCGCTCCAGAAGTTCCGATGCCAGCACGACATCGTTTTCGACGATCGCAGCAATTGCGTCGAGTTCCCGATACTCGGCTCGCAGAGTTGCGCTGACGGCGAAGGTGCCCACTACAGTCAACACTGCCAGCAGCACCCGCGGTACCGGCAGCATTCTCGCGTCTATCAATCTCATGTCGTAACTCCGTGTCTTCCGGGTGAGTGCGCGCTCTTCGAGCGCGGGCATTTTTCGTTTGCCAGTTCGCCCCTCAACTTCGTAGCCAGTTGGCAGTTCTTCTAATCCGCAGGTCTATAGCCTCTGATGCTCTCTTGCAATACGGATTCGAGCTTCGTGCCGACACCCGCTAAGCCCTTGAACACTATCTGAAAGTAAACTCCGTTATCGCCATCCACATCGGCAAATTGGCGTCCGGTAGGACTTGTGAGGTGGCGCCGTGCGATGAGGCGAATCCGCCAGCAGCAGTCGTTGTACTCGATCCCGCCCATTCCCTCAATCGTTCGACCGCTCACGAGATCATAGTTCCAGCGGCCGATCAGCGAATAATGCCGGGAAACCGGCCACTTCAGTGAAAAATCGGTCTGTTCAATATCCTCGCTTCGGCGGTTGCGATAACCGAGGTTGAAAATATGGTTGTTGTCACCGCGATACTGCAGCTGACCACCACCTTCATCCACCTCATTGTCGTGTGGATCCCATATTACACTACCGGTCAGACGCCAACGGCCGATCGTGGTCGCAAGCTCACCGGCAAGAGCGGACGTGCTCTGGCGGTCGCCGTCATCGGGCAGACCACGGAGGGTGACCTGCCGGTCGTCGAAATAGACGATCTCACCGATGCTTGCGCGAAAATACTCGCGACCCGAGTTGGCGCCGATGAAACGTGTGGTCAGGCCCACCGACAACTGATCCGCGTCGCCGATTCTGTCAATTCCGGCAAAGCGATTGTCACGGTAAAGCTGGTTGTAGCTGAAGGTCAGTTCCGTCGTATCAAAACGCGGCAGGTCGGTCTGATCTTCGAACTCCTGGTAAAAGTAAAACATTCTCGGTTCAAGTGTGTGCACCAGTGGTGTCCCGAACCAGTTGAGATCACGCTCAAAGAAGAGCCCCACATCGAGGCTGCCGAAGCCGATTTCACGCTCTGGCTTGTCATCGACACCGATCTGGGTATCACGCAGATCGTATTGTGTGTAACGAAATCCACCGGCAAGTGCTGCAAATCCCCAGGACCGGGTGAACGGCAAACGAAAGTTCGGCTCGATGTGCAGACGATCTCCGACCACCTGACTGCTTCCCACCAGTTCATCGTTATCCCGATCGAAACTGACATAACTCGAA
>JAPUFN010000033.1 GCA_027293665.1 Gammaproteobacteria bacterium
GTCTCGCGAGCTTTCGCCAGAGATTCCACGAGATCGGCGCCAGACTCGAGGCTCACGTAGCTGATCACGTGAAAGGCCGATGACGAGTGCAGGAGGGGCTGGTGGTCCTGGGCCATGTCTCGGCGCCACTCCAGATAGCGCAAGTGCTGCCATCCCATGGTGACGACGAGTACGACACTGAGCGCCAGAACAAACAATGAGACGAAACGCATGGCTCACCTCCACCTGAAGTGACACATAGCATGACACGTCATATGCGATTGCTGAACACAGGACGCGCCACCGCTTGCTATCCCTGTTTGCTCACCAATTTTCCCCGAAGGGGCGTATCTGCACCAGGAACGACCAGGTGGACCTCGGTTGGCATACCGTGTGATACACCTCATTAGCGATATCATCCGGTTTGGCGAAGAAGTCATCCGCCTTATCGAGATTTCGATCCCTCACCATGGGCATGTCGATCATCGCATCGATGACCACATAGGCCACGTGTACGCCCCTGGGACCCAAGGTCCTGGCCAGGCTTTCTGCGAGAATTCGCTGCGAAGCCTTGGTGGGAGAAAATCCGATGAAGCGCGGCGTACCACGCAGGGCGCCGGTGTTGCCAGTGACGATCAGTGCGCCGCTGCCGGCTGCTTCCATGGCCGGCGCCAGTTCCTGGGCCGCAATCAACAGGCCGCTGGTGTTGGCTGCGAAGTTGGTCTCTAACTCCCCGGTGGTGAGTTCGGTGTAGGGCTTAAAGGTGGCCATGGCGGCGTTGTAGATCACCACCTCCGGGTTGCCCTGTTCGGCAACGATCTGCTGCAGGGTGGCACGGAATTGTTCCGCCTCGGTGATGTCGGTGGCATAGGCTGTGCTGCCCGGGTGTTGGTCGGCGAAGCCCCGCAGACGCTCGGCATTGCGTGCGATCATCGAAACCGCATAGCCTTCGTCCAGAAACCGACGCACACAGGCTAAGCCGGTTCCCTTGCCAACGCCTATCACCAGGCAGTGGGGCTTTGCGTTACTCATTGCTGTAGTGCTTGTTGAGCAATGGGATTTGCTCGCCTTCGTCACTCTGCGCGTGGCTTGCACCGCGATACTTTATCTGCAAGCCCATCAGAAAATTGCGCAGAATCTGGTCTTTGCAATCACGGTAGTGTTTGTGATCTGGCCGACGAAAGAACGCAGAAAGTTCATGTTTGCTGATGTTGAAATCAGCCAGCGACAATATTAGGAGAATTTCTTCCGCTTGCAGATTGAACGCGATCTTCAGTTTTCTGAAAACCATATTGTTGTTCATGCTTGTTTCTGGCTCGGGTTGTGGACCATCCTTCCTGCCGCGCCTTTGATTGATCAGGCCATTGAGGAAGGTCGCGAACATCGCATCACTACATTCTTTGTAGTCTGGATCATCGTCTTTTTTCAGCCAGGCAATGACCTGGGCTCTGGTGACCCTCTGCTCAGCCTGCGCGAACAACGCAATGACCTCGTTGTCGTCCAGATCGAGTATGTAGCGAACTCGGCGCAGGCAATCATTTGCTTTCACTTCGGAGGGGACACCTCGGTAGTAACAGTTGCTGCGAGCTTGATGCCTATTTTTTCGTTGTTGAACTCGATCGTATCGCCGGTAAGAATTTTCTTACGCTTCTGAGTCTCAATCTTCCCGTTTACCAGCACCTGACCAGCTGCAACAACCACTTTAGCCTGGCCACCGCTGGCTACCATGCCCTCGAATTTCAAAATTTTGTATAACTCGACCGGTTCTCTGGATATTTCAACTATCCGAACATCGGCCGGAACATTTTTGTCTGCGCGGTCTGCGGGTGCGGTCATTGTTTGAAACCTGTTAACCGTTGCGGTTGGTACCAGATCGGCGAAGACCACGCGCGTTCCTGGTGGACGGCTGGCAGATCGGGATTTGGCTCGATGCCGAGCCGGATCGCATCCCAGGTGGACCAACGGCAGCTCGGGTTCTCCAGCACCCGGACGTAGTAGTAGGCTTGCTCAGCGGGCTCGAAGTCGGGATCCGTCCAGGTGTCTTTCAACATCACTGCACCCTTGTCACTACTGACGCTGCAGTTGGTGAGATTCACCCGAGCGCCGTTGTCCGGGCAGCGGTGCGTGGTCGGATCTGGAGACAGACCGTCGGAACAAGCCACGTCGTATACCGCTTCCTGCGCTTCGCCGTCTTCCACCCAGCCCTTGATGATCTGAGCACGCTGCAACCATCCTTCGTTAGGGTCTCGCGCAGCCCAGACCAGGAACCTCGGTGCCTTCTCCAAGGGGGCATTCAACATGCCGCCCATGGGGACACCGTTGGTATAAGAGGCACCGACCGGATCAGCTGCGTCGGCGACGTCCTCCGGCAGATTGCCACCAAAGAAGCGTACCCGTATCCGCGGACCGGAAGTGCCAAAGGTCTCCCGTCGCCGCATGGCGTCGTAGAGAGAATCGCGCGTGTTCTCCTCGGCCCACACTCCGGCGAGTCCGCCGGTGCCGTGGGTGGCCTGACGCGGTGTCCAGAATCCTTCCCAGGATGCACTCGGATCGGCATGGTCCGGATAGGCCGACCCGCGGGAGACCGCATCGTTGCGACGGCCGCTGAAATAGTTGTCCTCCTCGAAGGGCCCAGCGGAGAGATGCGTATCGCTGGCTCCGATCACACCCATCTGATACGGATTGAAACCACTTCGTGCCTGGAACTTCAGGCCCGTGTTCAACGCATCCCGGTAATAGCCGCCCTTGAAGACCGAGATGGGATTCGTGCTCTCGGTCCGGTTCAGATAGTACTGAACGATCTGAAAATCGGCCCATTCGTCGTTGGGCGAAAGAGAGGGGTGAGTTTCCGAGGTGCCTTTCTGCTGGCTGATCTCGGCGATGGGCTCGTTGCGCATGCGCTTTTCCGCAAACGCACGATCGATGGGCGAGCCCTTAAAAGTGACCTCCTGAAATGCCAAACCGTCACTCTGGTTCATGTTGTGGGGAATCGCCAGTGCTTCGATTCCCTCGGCACGAAGCCGATCCAGCCAGTTCCACAGATCTTCCGGATCCAGGGAATCGCCCGAGCTGAACGGACGTTCCGGCACGCGGCTGCCGCGGAACACTACGTTCCGGTGCAGGTGCCGGTTCCCTGGAGTTGGCGTGTACTCGTAGCCGATGAAGGTGGTGAACGTGCCCGGGTCGTTGTGCCGTTGCGCCGCGTCGATGATCTTTTGCCACGCGTATTTCCAGACGATTGGCCCCATGAACTCCGGATCTTCGGCCTCGAGTTCTCGCAGCCTTCTCACGATCTCGTCCAGCGGTGTGCCTCGGGGCACCAGGTCCTGAGCATCGGGATGGCCGTAAAAAGGCGCTTCCGGTTCGATCTGCGCCGCAAACACGCCCAGGTATTTGGCGTGGTCGGCGACCATCAGGAAATCCAGGGGCGGACCTGTGATTCTGAGCTTCATGCCCGCTGGGTGATCGATGGGCTCACCTTTCGCATAAAGATAGGCGTCGTCCGGGGTGGTGCGGACGCTGCTCATGAAAGCGTCGAACGAGTACATGGTGTGGATGTGGGTGTCGCCGAAGTAGGCGTTTCGCTCGGGCGTGGCGGTATGCGCGGGTTGGATGACGCAACACATCGCGAGGAAGACAAACGTTCCTGCCAGCACGCCGTTCAGTGTGGTGTTCTGCATATCCTTCCTCCCGGATCTCCTTTGCGAATCATATGTGCCGAAGCCGCCCAGGTAGATGAGTAGCGTACATCACTCGCCCTCCATGCGTTCACACCAGTGCGCCAATAGTCCCACTCTAGATGCCGTGGTCTTTACGATATTGCGACCAACGCGCAAACGACTCGTTGATTGCCTTGCTGCGCGCATCGACGATCGACTTCAGAGCAGGGTGGCTGAAGATGTACGCATCGTCCCCGATAGACAAACGTCTGCACGCCGTTGATGACACCGTCCAGATTCACGCCCATTCCCCAATCCCAATCCCTGTAGTCCATCAGATCGGCGCGACCGCCAGTGATGAATGCCACTTTACCGGCAACGTCTTTCATAGATGCTTCCTCAAGCCTGGGCGTCGCGGATCAGGCGTTGGGTTTACTCACTGATCCACTTCCGTGGCTGTGAAAAAGTACTGGTCGCCCTTTTTGAATATACGAATAGGAACGCTATCGTTCATTGAATGAGTCAGTTGGAACCCATGGTACGCGAGGAGACATTTGTCTACTCGAGATAGCTCTATTTTGATCCACAATCATTTCCCAATATCATCTGCCACAACTCGGGCAGTG
>JAPUFN010000330.1 GCA_027293665.1 Gammaproteobacteria bacterium
GATGATCGGAATCCTCGATTCACAAGTCACCCGTTCGATCAGGCCCTTGCCTCCGCGTGGAACGATCACATCCACATAAGTGTCCAGTTTCAACAACTCGCCAACCGCTGCACGGTCAGTGGTGTTCACCAGGTGCACCGATGCCTCGGGCAAACCGGCTGTAAGGACACCTTCGGTAATACAATCAGCGATTATCTTGTTGGATTCGAAAGCCTCCGTTCCACCGCGGAGGATACAGGCGTTGCCCGACTTCAGGCACAGGCTGGCCGCATCTACCGTCACGTTGGGCCGAGACTCGTAGATGATGCCGATTACGCCAAGGGGTACCCGCATTCTGCCCACCTGTATCCCGCTCGGCCGATAACTGAGACCGCTCACCTCACCGATCGGATCCGGCAGCTTGTCGACCTCGAGGACTCCCTCGATCATCTGGTCAATACCTTTGTCGTCGAGCAGCAGGCGATCGATGAGTGGCTGGTCGATGCCGTTTCCCTCAGCTCGAGCCATATCGCAGGCATTCGCTTCTTGCATTTTGCCCCGGGCGTTATCCATCGCAGCCGCGATTCCCCTGAGCGCCCGGGATCTAGTTTGAGTACTGCTCGCACCGATCAACCGCGATGCCGCTCGCGCTTCGCGTCCGACGTTCTGCAGGTAATTGTGAATGTCCGTCATGGGTGCCAATTATACGCTACGAGGCCCGGAGCCGCGGTCTCCCTCCGAGGCGGAAAGCAGATTCGTCGAGTCATAGCCGCGCAGCTTGTTGACCAGTCGGGTGATCTCGGAAAGGCGCTCCCGTGGCCATTGGAGCTGGAGCAGGCTCTGTTTGATTTCCACCTCGATAGGCAACAGCTCCGCGAGCCGCCTGCCTACGGAGCGCGCATCATTGAAATCGATGTCGAGTTCGAGCTTCTCGATCATGGGGTGTTTCATGAGCTCCTTCAGAATATCCACCAGCGCCTGGTGCTCCTTGCCGATGGCAACCTCGGGTTCGCCGGGTAGATATTCCACCATTCCAAGCAGCAGGTGGTCCGGCTGCTCCCAGCTTTCCAGTATGCGGAACTTGCGTCCGCCACGGACCACTATGCCTAAGCGCCCGTTACTGAGCTGATTGAAGTTCACGATCGACGCTTCGCTGCCCACCTCGAAGATATCCGGCTGGCGATCGTTGGGAGAAGACCTCGCATCGCGGCCACTACGAATCAGCACGGCGCCAAACGGCATTTCTTCACGCAAACAACGGCTCACCATATCCAAATAACGCGTTTCGAATATCTGCAGAGGTAGCTGACCCCCTTCGAACAGAACCACGCCAAGTGGAAACAATGGAATTTCGAAGCGCTCGCCCATCGAGCAACCTTAGCACGCATGGAAAAGGGGTCATGGTAGACTGCACCGCCGTGGATTGGCTACAGATCATCGTACTGGCCCTGATTCAGGGCATCACGGAATTCCTTCCGATTTCGAGTTCTGCGCATCTCATCCTCCCCGCACAACTCGACCTCTGGCCGGATCAGGGTCTCGCTTTCGACGTTGCTGTACATCTCGGCACTCTGCTGGCTGTCATGGGATATTACCGGGTTGAACTTGCGCGGTTTGCGGCCAGTGGCTGGCTACTCGCGAGCAAGCGCCAGTACGATAGTCACCTCGATCTTCTGCTCAAGATCTGCCTCGCTACTTTGCCGGTGGTTGTCTGCGGTTTCCTACTGAGAGCCTGGGTCGCAACCGAGCTGCGCTCGGTTTTGGTGATCGCCGCCACCACCATCACATTTGGCCTGCTGTTGTGGGGGGCGGACCGAGGCCGCTCGACGCTCACTGACATCTCCTGGGCACACGCCGCAATCATCGGCGTTGCACAAGCGCTCGCCATAGTCCCTGGAACGTCGCGTTCGGGTGTGACTATCACTGCCGCTTTGTTTTTGGGTTTGACCCGCAGCACGGCCGCACGGTTTTCGTTTCTACTTTCGATCCCCACCATCGCGGGTGCGGGTCTGTTAACCACACTTGACCTGATGGACTCTGCCGAAACTGTGCGGTGGCTGGACCTCGCGGCAGGAAGCATTCTCGCGTTCGTCAGTGCCTATGCATGCATTCATCTTTTTGTCCGTCTCGTGGAACGCATAGGCATGTTTCCGTTTGTCGTGTACCGGTTGCTGCTGGGGGGAGTTCTAGTGGCAATGATGTATGGCGGAGCTTTAGGCTCAGGGTAAGTTTGGGGTCAGGCCCCAAACTTATTCCCTGACCCCAAACTCAGCTAAAACGGGATATCGTCGTCGAAGTCGTCATCCGTGAGAGTGGGTGCGTTCTGAGGCTGTGACGGAGGTGCGGATGACTCGAATCCGCTGGGTGGACCACCTCCATCGCCGCCACCTCCCCCACGGCCGTCGAGCATTTGCATCTCACGAGCAATAACCTCAGTGCGATAATGTTTCTGCCCGTCCTTCTCCCAGTTGCTCGTGCGCAGGCTGCCTTCGATGTAAACCTTGGAGCCTTTGCGCAGGTATTCACCTGCTATTTCAGCGAGCCGGGAAAAACATACCACGTTGTGCCACTCGGTTCGTTCCTGCTGCTCGCCGCTTTGCTTATCGCGCCAGCTATCGCTGGTGGCAACGCTGAAGTTGGTGATGGGATTGCCGCCCTGGGAGTACCGGGTTTCCGGGTCTCTGCCTAGATTGCCGATGAGAATTACCTTGTTGATCCCCCGTGCCATACTCGTGTCTCTTCTATTAATTCAGTTAATTGGAACGTAACTCCCAGTCTATCGCATCAATGAAACGAAGCCTACGGTTCGACCCTCAGTGAATGTAAGTCACCCTCCTGCTTGCCCCGAAGTTTCTATCCGTTTATGTTGTCGGGTTCGCCTTCAGGAAAGAGCCATTGGACACCATAGCCGTACGCGGGGCGCGGACTCATAATCTGCAAAACATCGATATCGACATTCCCCGCGACAAACTGGTGGTCATCACTGGCCTGTCGGGGTCGGGTAAGTCGTCACTGGCGTTTGATACGCTTTACGCCGAGGGTCAGCGCCGTTACGTGGAATCCCTCTCTGCGTACGCGCGCCAGTTCCTCTCCATGATGGAAAAACCGGATGTTGACCATATCGAGGGCCTGTCCCCGGCCATCTCCATCGAACAGAAATCCACGTCACATAATCCCCGTTCCACGGTCGGAACTATTACCGAGATCTACGATTATCTACGATTGCTGTTCGCCCGGGTGGGAGAGCCGCGCTGTCCGCACCACGATAAACCGCTGGACGCTCAAACCGTAAGCCAGATGGTCGATCAGGTAATGGCCCTACCCGAAGGCAAACGCATCATGTTGCTGGCACCCGTGGTTGTCGACCGCAAGGGTGAACACCTGCACGTATTCCAGGAGCTGTTATCCAACGGTTTCATTCGCGCGCGCATCGACGGTCTGGTCGTGGACCTGGATCATCCGCCGGAACTCGACAAGAACAAGAAACATACCATCGAGGCGGTCGTCGATCGTTTACGGGTGCGCGATGATGTTCAGCAGCGGCTGGCTGAGTCATTCGAAACCGCGCTCGATCTCACCGACGGGATCGCAACCGTCCGCGATATGGAAGACGCAGCGAGGGAAGGCGCGGCCAGCGACGACGAGATGATATTTTCCGCCCGATTTGCCTGCCCCATGTGCGGCTACAGCATCAGCGAGCTCGAGCCGCGTATGTTTTCGTTCAACAACCCTGCGGGCGCCTGCCAGGAATGTGATGGCCTGGGGGTGAAACAGTTTTTCGATCCAGACCTGGTCATACAGGATACCGAGCTTACTTTGGCGGAAGGGGCTATTCGCGGCTGGGATCGACGCAACGTCTACTACTTTCACATGCTTTCATCACTGGCGGATCACTACGGATTCGATGTGGAAGCCTCATTCACAAAGCTTGCGAAGAAACACCAACAGGCGATCCTCTACGGCAGCGGCAGGGAACGGATCGACTTCAGCTACGTCAACGACCGTGGAGACATCATCAAACGTCGGCACCGTTTCGAAGGCGTCATTCCGAACATGGAACGCCGCTACCACGAAACTGATTCCAGCCTGGTGCGTGAAAACCTGCAGAAATATCTGCGGGTGCGCAGCTGCCCCGATTGCAGCGGCACGCGCTTACGGGAAGAGTCCCGGCACGTTTTCATCAAGCGAACCAATTTGCCACAGATCACTTCGGGTTCTATTGAAGACACGCTGAACTATTTCAAGAAGCTCAAACTCACCGGCCGTCGTGGCCAGATTGCAGACAAGATCTTGAAGGAAATCCGTGCTCGCCTGCAGTTTCTCGTCGACGTTGGGCTCAACTACCTGACATTGGATCGGAGAGCCGAAACGCTCTCCGGCGGGGAAGCGCAGCGTATCCGGCTCGCGAGCCAGATCGGGGCTGGACTCGTCGGTGTGATGTACATCCTCGATGAACCCTCTATCGGCCTGCACCAGCGTGACAACGCCCGGTTGTTACGCACGTTACAGCACCTGCGCGATCTCGGTAATTCGGTCCTGGTGGTAGAGCACGACGAAGAGGCGATCCGCCGTGCCGACTACATCATCGACATAGGTCCCGGTGCCGGCGTACATGGCGGTAAGATAGTGGCATCCGGGAGCCTCGAGCAGATCCTCGCCTCTCGTCATTCCATCACTGGACAATACCTGTCCCGGAAACTGAAAATCGCTGTCCCAAAGATGCGGAAGTGTCTTGACAGCAAGGAGCTAATACGCCTGGCCGGCGCGTCAGGAAACAATCTGCAGCACATTTCCGTCGATATTCCGTGCGGACTCTTTACCTGTGTCACGGGCGTTTCGGGATCCGGCAAATCCACACTCATCAATCAAACTTTGTACCCGTTGGCGGCTACGGCACTGAACAAGGCGAGTACGCTTACCGCTGCAGCTCACGAAAGTATTGAGGGGCTGAATTACCTCGATAAGGTCGTTGACATCGACCAGAGCCCCATCGGTCGAACCCCACGTTCTA
>JAPUFN010000331.1 GCA_027293665.1 Gammaproteobacteria bacterium
GCCCCTTTCACGAACTGATGAAGCACTTTACCGAAGCCAAAACAGCGCTTGAGTATCGCGATATCCGACGCCACTACGCCAGCATCCTTCATATACGTGCGCCAGTCATCAGTTACAACTAAAACTTCCTCAGTAGCGCCCTGTGCGGCTTTGCGCGAAATTCCCAGCCGGTGGGCTGCCGCCTCGAGATTGTCTTTACTCGGTGAGCTGCCAAATGCACCAAGCGCTATCGCATGCGATCCCTGCAGTCCGACATTCGGCACGATGTCGTACCCCGGTGTCAGAACATATTCGGTATCAGTCGACTTTTTATAGAACGCATGATTGCGCAGGTGGTCGTCCGTATTGCCGATCGCGATATTGAACAACATCCGCCGAAACACTTTTGCCGCAAGGCCGCGTGTCCGATGACCGATGCGCTTACCCAATTGGACGATACCGGGGTAGGACATCGCTGATTCGTCGTACTGCGTGATGTCGAACTTGTTGATCAGGCTCGCAACGGACACCAGGTGGTGTTGTCCATCTGCCGATCGGTCGAATCGTTCCACCAGCATTACACCGCCGCGGGCAGTCTCCGTAAACGCAACGTCCGGCACATCGATCCCCGCGGCACGGGCCATGATCATCGATGCGTATTCCACTTTGCACATGTCGACCAGATCAGAATCGCGACCGAATTTAGCGATCCAGTGACGCTCGTCCTGCTCAATGAGCGTTTTCGGCCTGGCGCCACCGAGACCACTGCCATGGAAGAAGAAAGGCGACAAGTTCTGATCCACTTCCCGGCCCGCTTCGATGTCGGCGGCGATGTGCTGAAGATGCACCAGATTTTCAAACGGTCTGACCGGAGTAGGTTTGGGTTTGTCTTTGATTTTTGCTGTGAAGTGCAGTGCGCCAACCCCTTCCCCGGATGCCGCAAGGAGAAATTCGATATGCGTCACCGGCGGTGGGGTGCGCGTTTTGCTCAACTGCCGGCGTCCCCACTCATCGGGGCCCGCGTCGATGAGGACGCCAAACACGCCCGGTGTTTCGCGGGTGCGCGGGTTGTCGTGGATGTCGGCAGTAAGTGGCAGGTTGATCGGATCCAGCGCAAAAGCGCGCGGATTATCCAGATAGGCGCGCGCATATTTGAATCTGCCACGTGCATCGTCGACGAGTAGCTGGCCGGCCAGCAGCGTTGTGCCGTCGCCGAGATCGGCATGGACAAATAACTTCTCCGCCATCAGATTTCCCAGTCTTCTTCAGCCGTCGCCGATTGTCTGGCACGTTGCCGCAGCGAACTGCGGCTCAGTGCCTCGCCAAGCGTGTCCTCGCCAGCCTGCAACACGGAATTGAAGGCGGTTGGCACACCGAACACATCGAGCAGTGACAGATAGGCGCCGATCGTGATGCGCGCGGAGCCGGCTTCAACTTTCTTCACCGAGCTGTCGGAAAGGCCCGCTTTCTCCGCAGTCTCGGCTTGCGTCCAATTGCGCCGCAACCGTGCTTCGCGCAGGCGAGCGCCAAGCCGGCCCAGCGAATGCAGCGCTGCATCACTCACCAGATCGTAGGATTTTGATTCTCTTGGCATGTTCTCTCAGAGATATTTCCAATAAATCACGCATATACTGCTATAAACTATTTTAATAGATTTATATAAATCTATAATTGACCACAAGCAGACAAACTTGCAACCACTAGTGGATTTATATAGATCCATTAACTGAGTATAGAGGTTTATATAATGCGGAAACCGGACGTGTCCCACAGTTTGCAAGCGTTGGTGGCGGCGTTAGCAGGCAGCATCCGGCAGGCGCCGGATGCTGGAGTTTCAGTCGGACGGGTTTTCGCCGCCCCTTTGCGCCAGCGCTTCCTCTTCGAGAATTCTCGCGCCGCGCAGTATGCCGCCAAGCGCATAGTTGCCTTCGTGGCAGGCATATTCGTAAACGCTGTCAGCAGTCGCAGGCCATGGATACTCCCCGCTCCAGGGCTCGGTCCAGTTCGGATCATCCACCGTGAACTGATACAGGAGGGTTGCATCGTCCGTCCTGGTAAAACGCTCGACCACGTGTAACTCGCCACTGGCCATGGACAGCCCCGGGGTCTCGCGGAAGTTCGTCGTATCGACCACCAGCGTGTCACCTTGCCAATGACCCACGGAGTCACCCAGCCACTTCCTGACTTGTGCCGGCAGGTGTTGGGCGTTCATTCGAACGATTCTGGCATCGTGATTCATTTCATTGAGTATCATGACGTAATCGTCGGTCTGGACGATTCGCTTCAAATTGTTGTACATCACGGGCAGCGCGGGTGGCCCTGCGGTGGAGCCGAATCCCAACAGGCAACGCTCGGCCAGCGGTCTGAGTTCCGGGTCGTCATAAGGCCCCTGCTCCAGGTCCAACCACCAGGCGTCACCGGAATTCTCGCGGAAAAAGGCACTCCGTTGCACCATGCGCCGTTTGCCCTGTTCGCTCAGCGGCGGGTGCTTGCCGTCGTCGGGACTCGTGATAATGGAAGTACGCCACTTGCCATCGATTTTGAAACTGCTCGACCCGAAATCCATGTAGAAGCCGTTGTAGCCACCAACACCACCGGCTGCCGCAGTTATCTCGGGAACAAAAATATCCGTGCCCCCCTTCTCCGGGGCACCGCGATTGGGATCACTGGGAACTGCGTCTTTGGCAAGGTTAGTGCTCCAGTGATCGGCTATGGCCTGCGCCTCCGCTTCGGTCAAATTGAGTTTACCTGCGAAGTGATCGGGCCTGACGAGTGGGGTAAGAGTCGCAATGTTGTAGGTGCCGGACAGATCCGGGTGATCACCGGCACTTGCGAGACACGGGACAACCAACAGGCAAGCGCCAGCCATTGCCAACGGCAACTGCTGAATCATTTGTCCAATCTTGCGCCCTATCATTGTCCCAATCCTTCTCCCAATCCGTCTCCCAATCAGTCGATTGCACATGCGAGTTCCACGCCGGAGAGCCAGCCGCAAAGCATACTGTTTCGCCGCGTGGGAAGTCCATCGGCCGTCAGCGGCAGATTCCGCGGCAGGTGCGGCGACTCCAATTTCGAGTATGCTGGATCGGATTTCGCTCAATACTTGAGAGGCATTGAGGCATGATCTGGAAAATACTTCTGACACTCGTTGCGATCTGCGTAGGTGCAATCCTTGTGATCTGGCTCGGCGCCGCAGCATCGCTCGACTATGATCGCTCGTACACCGCCGCGGTTGCCGAGTTGCCAACGTTCAGCGCTGCGGAGTCTGCCGGATCTGAGATCAGCCTGTCGCGCATTGCGATCGGTGAGCTGGAATTTCGCGCCCGGGTCGCGGGATTTGGCGGTCAGCAGGGAAATGTGATTCTGCTGCATGGCTTTCCGGAAACTTCCGCCATGTGGTCGCCACTCATTAAATTGCTGGCAAGCGCCGGCTACCAGGTCGTGGCATTCGACCAGCGCGGTTACAGTCCAGGCGCTCGGCCGGAGTCCATCGCCGACTATTCGATGGACAAGCTGACGGCCGACGTTTTCGATATCGCCGACGCAGTCGGCTTCGATGATTTTCATCTCATCGGCCACGACTGGGGGTCGGGTGTCGGTTGGGTAATCGTGCTCGAGGAGTCACCGCGTGTGATTACATGGACGTCACTATCCATTCCACACCTCATGGCGTATGGCGAAGCAATTGCGTCAGACCCGGATCAGCAGGACCGCAGCAGCTACATCCTCTTCTTCGTCACGCCCTGGATCCCGGAGACGATTTTCACGTTCAACGACCTGAACCTCTTGCGCACGGTCATCTATCCCGAACATGCACCGGACATCAGAGACGAATACCTGGCTCTCTTCAGAGAGCCAGGCGCACTGAGCGCTGCGCTCAACTGGTATCGGGCGGGCACGCTCGGGACTGATGATGCGGTGGATCCCATGGTTGAGATTCCCGTGCTCTTCATCTGGGGCAACGAAGACCAGGTCATTGGCGCCACCGCGCTCGAAGTCCAGCGCGATTACTTCAGTGCTTCGTTCACTGAGATCGAACTGGATGCCGGGCACTGGTTGATGGAATCGCAGGCAAACACGATAGGTTCAGCGGTGCTGCACCACCTGAGCGAACACCCCGGATAGACGCCCGGTCTCTGCGGTGATCGGGCGGCCGCTGGCGGATTGCGGCTACACCGACACGCTGGGAATCCCGCTAGCCGTCATCGGCTACCCGCTCGCCGTCTGGATCCTGGCTCACTACTCCGGTGGTCTGGGCATCAGCCCTGCGATCTTTAGTCGCAACGCGCCTCGAATCAGGTTTCCAGGACTGCAGAAGGCCTATGCCGAGGAACGCCATCACGATAGAGACGACTGGATTCAAAAAGTTTAAAAAGGCATAGGGAGCATAATCCAGCACCGGCACACCAAGCGTTGCAGCATAGAATGCACCAGCCGTTGTCCAGGGAATAATTCCTGTCGTCAGCGTGGAGCCTTCTTCGACCGAACGCGACAAGAGAGCTTTGTCCAGGCCCTTCTCCTCGTACGCACCTGAAAACAGCTGGCAGTTGAGGATGATGCTGATGTACGCCTCACCCATTCCCATGTTGCCGATAAATCCGGAAGCGATCGTGGCTGCAACAAGACTACCGACACGCTTTATTCGTACGATCGCGGCCAACAGAAGCGCTTTGAGAAATCCGGCTTCGTGTAAAATGCCACCCAGCGCCAGCGCCATCAGTGAAAGAAAGAGCGTCCAGGCCATGCTTAGAATTCCTCCGCGGCCAAGCAACGCATTGAGGGATTCATTACCAACGTCTCCAGGCGAGTTGCTCCACAACGCATTCAGGACGTCGATGACGTCATGGTTCTGATAGACAACCGCAATCAATCCCGCCACCAGAATGCTGCCCACCATGCTCACCTCCGCAGCAAACCGCCACGCCCCTAGGAGTAGTAACGTTGCCAACGGCAGCAGCGTTATTGCCGGGTTCAATCGATAACCCGCCGCCAGGGACTGTTTGATATCTGCGATTTCCGCCTGGGGCAGCGAGTGTTCAGAGTAACCAAACCCGAGATATAGAAAAATGACCAGCACGATCACAAATGTCGGCGCGGTTGTGTAGAGCATGGAGCCGATATGGCGATAGAGGTCGGTACCGGCGCTCATTGCTGCCAGATTCGTTGTGTCTGATATGGGAGACAGCTTGTCGCCAAATGTTGCGCCGGAGACAACGGCGCCTGCGATCATTGGCAGCGGCACTCCAACAACGCTACCAATTCCTATCAGGACGACGCCCATGGTGCCGACTGTGCCCCAGGAAGTACCAGTCGCAACACTCATCGCGCTGCAGAGCACGAAGCTACCAGCAAGAAACAGCGTAGCGTCAATCAGGTCGACACCATAGTAAATGAGACTTGCGATCGTGCCGCTGTGCATGAAGCTTGCGATCACCATGCCTATGAGGATGAAGATGTAGATAGCGGGAAGCGCATTGAAGATACCGTTGCTCATCATTGCGCGTATCTCGGTGTAGTTACATCCGGTGAGCCTTGCGTTTACTCCCACCCAGAGCAGGCAGAAGAACATGATGGTGTGGATCGAGATTTCGAACAGAAACAAACCCAGGCCGAGAAAAAGAAACACACCGAGGAAGCAGACGAGCGCGTGGCCGAATGATGGAAGAGTCATCGCGTCGGTTACTGCTGCACCCACCGGCGTTGGCTGATCAGCGCTCAAGAAGCTGCGGCCGATTGTCGCCCGGTCGTGCCTGTAAACAAATCTCCGCGAAATCCCAATTGATAGCTCACGCCTAACTCCTTTACGCCTGTGTGCTCATCATACGCAGGCCAGTGGTAGGATAAAAAGCCGGCTTACTGAAGACTTAAAGGAATGCAGATGGCAGAGGCGGCAGAAAAGATAAAGCGACCAGACACCGTCCGGCTGCAGCGAATCAGCAAGGCGTTCTGGGAATCCGCGGCACTCATGAGCGCCGTTGAGTTGGGTGCCTTCAGCGCAATTGCCAACGGCGACAACACGCTACCGGCGGCGGCAGCAGCAATGCAGATCGAACCGCTGAACGCGGAGCGATTGCTGACTGCCCTGGTCGCCATGGACTTGCTCACACGAGACGGCGACACTTTTCTCAATGCCGACGACGTCGACCGATTTCTGGTAGCGGGGAAACCAACTTATGCCGGTCCCTGGATGCTTTTCGGTAAACCGCGCTGGCAGGAGTGGGGAAAATTAACGGATCATCTTCGGCTGCGCGAGGAGGATCAACGACTCCTTGGCATGTATGACGACACTTTTACGGTAGAACGCGCCCGCGAATATCACGCCGCAACCTATTCAATCGGCATGGGCGCGGCGCGCCGCTTCCATCGTCAGGTGGACCTCAGCGGTCGCAGAAAGGTGATGGACCTCGGTGGCGGTTCGGGTTGCTACTGCATAGTCGCCGCACTTAAGCATCCCGGACTTAAGGCGGAGATCCTGGACCTGCCGCCGGTGGTGGTCGTAACGCGTGAATACATCGAAGAAAATGCGGTTACCGATGCAGTGATTGCAACCGAATGTGATTTTACCCGGGATCCGCTGCCCGAGGATGCCGATGTCGCCATCATGGCGTCGAATCTCCCGCAATACAGCCGCGCCATCGTGACCAATGTCGTGCAGCGGGTCCACGACGCTCTGCTCCCCGGTGGCGAGTTTCATCTCATTGGTGAGATGATCGACGCCGACGGTCGCGGTCCATTGGCACCCGCGTTGTGGGGTCTGTCGGAAGCAGTCAGTCACTCAACCGGTCTTGCGCATTCAATCACGGATTGCACTGGATACCTTGCAGCCGCGGGGTTCGATAACATCAGCGTAGAAGAATTCATCCCCGCTACGCTCACCCGGGTAACTGGAATCAAAGCCAACGACTGACAAGTGGGAAAACACGCAAGTGAATTTTGACTACGTGATCGTCGGTGCAGGTACTGCAGGCTGTGTGCTTGCGAACCGACTCTCCGCAGATCGCCACTCAAGTGTGCTTCTGCTGGAAGCGGGCGGCAAGGACAACTATTTCTGGATCGACATACCTGTGGGCTACCTTTACACCATCAACAACCCACGCACTGACTGGTGTTATCAGACGCAACCCGAAGCCGGATTGAACGGCCGCTCGATCGGCTATGCCAGAGGTAAAGTGCTCGGCGGCTGTTCATCCATCAACGCGATGATCTACATGCGTGGTCAGCGCACCGACTACGACCACTGGGCACAGCTGGGTAATCGAGGCTGGTCGTGGGATGACGTGCTGCCGGTCTTCAAGCACTCGGAAGACTTTCAGCA